>JAEVHO010000118.1 GCA_016802835.1 Micromonospora sp. ATA32
ACACCCCTGATGATCAAGGTGGTAAGAGCGGAGTGACCGGAGACGGTCACGCTCCGTTCCGTGGGAGCCCGGGGGTGCGATTCCCCCGGGCTACCCGACCCTGGGCTGGTCCTGCTCGGAGCTCGAAACGCAGAGCGGCGGTAGGCATGCCGCGAGCCGATGATTGGCTCTCGACCCGGAACGGCGGGCCAGGGAGAGTGGAGATCTGATGCCGTACTTATGGGAGCTGTGATGCAGGTCGCCGTGGTCACCTTCGACGGGTTCAACGAGCTCGACAGCTTCATCGCTTCCGCGCTGATCAACCGGTGCCGTAAGGACGGTTTGGAGGCCTTCATTACGACGCCGACGCCGGTGGTCACGTCGATGAACGGCGTCGAGGTGACCGGGCAGCGCCCGATGGAGTTCGTGGCCGAAGCCGACGTCGTGCTAATCGGTAGCGGGGTGAAGGCGCGGGACGTGGTCGCCGACGAGCGGATGCTCTCCAGGCTGCCGATCGACCCTTCACGACAGCTGATCGGTGCGCAGTGCTCCGGAGCGCTGGTGCTCGCCCGGCTCGGATTGCTGGATGGCATGCCCGCCTGCACGGACATGAAGAGCCGGCCGTTTGTCGAAGCCTGCGACGTCACCGTGCTGGACGCGCCGTTCCACGCCGAGGGGAACGTCGCTACGGCGGGCGGCTGCCTGGCGTCACAGTATCTCGCCACGTGGTGATCACCCGAATGCTTGGGGAGCACGCCGCGCGCGACGTCATCGGGTACGTGGCTCCGGTCGGCGAAGACCAGGAGACTGTCGAGCGCGCCATGCGTGCCGTCCACGCGGGCGACATCGTACTGGGCTGATGCCCCGCGATCAGCCCTCGGGGCCGCTTGCAGTGATGGCGACTACAGGTAAGAGCATTCCGAACGGCCTAGTGGTCGCGCCGGTCGCGCCTTGTCACCTGGGCAAACGTCGTCACCGACGGTCGTCGTTAGTCGCTAATGATCGGCCTACGACGGCCTAAGGGACGTCTCGTAACCCCGGTGTCTGTCTGTTGAGGACGGTCGTCCAGGATGCCGGGGGGCAGGCGATCACGGCAGCCCGCCCTGACTGGATCTTCCCGTTCACTGGCCTGCAGCCGGCCCAGTTCCGCCGGCTGGTCCGTCTGGTCGCCGAGCGTTGCGGGGACGCCATCGCTGACGGCCGACCGGGCCGGCAGTGGGCCCCTTGACCTGCCCGACCGGGTGCTGCTGGTGGCCGTGTACTGGCGCACCAACCTGACCATGCGGCAGATCGGACCACTGTTCGGCGTTTCGCACTCCGCGGCCTACCGGGTCATCGACACCCTCGGACCGCTACTGGCCCTGGCCCCGGCCCGCCGGCGCCGACACGACAATGCCCCCGCCCGAAACGGACGAGGGCACCTCGAAGGGTTCATCGGTTCGCACAATGGTGCGGTCGGTGGGCCGCCAGGGACTCGAACCCTGAACCTATGGATTAAAAGTCCACAGCTCTGCCATTGAGCTAGCGGCCCGCGCGACCAGGCTACCGGAACCCCGCCACCGAGGGCTTCCGGCTTCCGGCCAGCCGTCGCCGCACGCCAGCGCGACGCCGCCTCATGGGAACGAGCTACGTCGGCGCGACGCCGGCTCACGGGGGACGAGGTCCACCGACGCGGTGCCAGCGTATGCGGACGAGCCGCTCGACTCTGGCCGGTACGACCACACCGATGTTGACTGTTCGCATGACAGGACGCGTGACAGATGCTTGAGCTGCTGCGTACCGCCGCCCTCGCGGGCGCCACCATCGCCGCCGGACTGGTGGCAGGACTCTTCTTCGCGTACTCGTGCTCGGTGATGCCGGGCCTGGCCGCCACCGACGGCCGGACCCTCGTCGGCACCATGCAGTCGATCAACCGGAAGATCCTCAACGGCTGGTTCCTCTCGGCGTTCCTCGGCGCGGTGTTGCTGATCGCGTTGGCCGCCGCGCTGCACCTGACCGTGCGCGGGCCGGTGCTGGCCTGGACCGGCCTGGCCCTGGTCCTCTACCTGGCCACGCTGGTGATCACCATGCGCCGGAGCGTGCCGCTCAACGACCAGCTTGACGCGGCCGGTCCGGTGGACCGGATCGCCGCCCTGCTCTCCCGGCGCGCCTGAGCCGCGGGCCGGCCTCCAGGCATGGGCGGTCGGCGCCGGGGAACGGGAAGCGGCATGAGGACCAGCAGCACGCCGGCCGTAGCCGCGTCCGGCGAGGAGGTCGGGGCGGACGGGGTACGGCAACCGGGCGGCGAGGTGCACGCCTGGCTGCCCGGCCAGAACCAGACCCTCTGCGGCCTTCAGCTCAGCCGCACCCGGCTGCGCCGCTTCCCCCACGTGCCCTTCGACTACGCCGCCACCGATGTGCTCACCGAGGCCGACCCGATCGGCTGGATCTGCCCGCGCTGCCTCGCCGCCTCTGACGGCGGCCGGAAGCAGAAGCAGAGCTGGGTCCGCCACTCGCCGCGCCCCTGAGCGGTGCCGCGCCTGCCGTGCGCCCGTCCCGGGGACGCGGCTACCAGGGGGAACGTGTCCGTCGGCCCGGGCGGCAGTTGTGGTGTTCGGTGGTTGGAGTCCGGTTCAACGGGTACGGGGCCGGTCATGCGGATCGTGGTGGTGGGGGCGAGCGGGAACGCCGGGACGGCGCTGTTGCGCCGGCTGCGCCGGGAGACCGGGCTGGAGATCATCGGGGTGGCGCGCCGGTTGCCCGGCCCGGACGCCGGGGAGCCGTACGACCGGGTCGACTGGCACTCCTGCGACGTGGGGGCGCCGGACGCGCCGACCGGCTGGCCGGGATCTTCGCCGGCGCGGCGGCGGTGGTGCACCTCGCCTGGCAGATCCAGCCCAGTCACGACCAGCGCACCCTGCACCGGACCAACGTCGGCGGCAGCCGGGCGGTGATCGACGCGGTGGTCCGGGCGGGGGTTCCGGCCCTGGTGTACGCCTCGTCGATCGGCACGTACGCGCCCGGCCCGAAGGATCACCCGATCAGCGAGCGCTGGCCGGCGACCGGGGTGCCCGGCTCGTCGTACAGCCGGGACAAGGCCGAGGTCGAGGCGATGCTCGACGGGGTCGAGCGGGAGCACCCCGAGCTGCGGATCGTCCGGCTGCGCCCCGCGCTGATCTTCCAGCGGGACGCCGGCACCGAGATCACCCGATACTTCCTCGGCCCGCTGGCCCCGGTGCGGCTGCTCCGCTTCGGCCGGATCCCGCTGGTGCCCGCCAACCGCCGGCTGCGGATGCAGGGCGTGCACGCCGACGACGTCGCCGACGCGTACGCCCGGGCGGTCCTCGGCGACGCGCGCGGCGCCTTCAACGTCGCGGCCGACCCGGTGCTCACCCCGGAACTGGTGGCCCGGCACTTCCACGGCTGGACCGTCCCGGTCGCCGCACCGGTGCTGCGGGCCGCCGCGGCGCTGACCTGGCGGGCGAGGCTGCAACCGGTGGACGCCGGCTGGGTCGAGCTGGCCCTGAACGCGCCGCTGATGTCCAGCGAGCGGGCGGAGACCGAGCTGGGCTGGCGCCCCTCGGTGGACGCGCTCACCGCGCTGAAGGAACTCTTCGCCGGCATGGCCGTCGGCGCCCACGCCGACAGCCCGCCGATGTCCGGCGCCGACGACCTGCCCGGGCGCCCCGCCGGCCTGCTCAAGGGCCGCACGCCCGGCCACGGCAACCCCTACTGAGGTACGACCGGAGGCCGCACCCGGACGTCCCGGCACCGGCCACTCCGGAGCTGAGCGGGTGGTCAGGCGTGCGAGAGGGCGAACGCGGTCAGGAAGCCGGCCACCGTGATCAGGCCGACCAGCAGGTGGGCGTCCTCGAACGCCTCCGGAACCATGGTGTCGGTGATCATCGCCAGGATGGCCCCTGCGGCGAGCGCGGTGATCGCGGCCAGCACCTCCGGGGGCGCCCCGCCCAGCAGCGTGTACCCGGCGAGCGAGGATGCCCCGCTGATCAGCGCGATCCCCGCCCAGAGGGTGAAGACGTACCGTCGGGTCCGGCCGGCCTGGCGCATCCCGGCCGCGCTGGAGAGCCCCTCCGGCACGTTGCTCAGGAAGACCGCGACGACCGTGACCAGGCTGACCGCGCCGCCGGCGAGCAGGCTCGCGCCGATCACCACCGATTCCGGTACGCCGTCGAGCAGCGCGCCCACCGCGATGGCCGAGCCGGAGCCGGGCTGCTCCTGCTCGGAGGGCTGCTCGCCGGAGCGCTTGCGGTGCCGGGCGCCCCGTCGGGCGAGCAGCACGTTCGCCCCGGTGTACGCCAGCGCGCCGCCCGCGGCACCGATCGCCGTCGGCCCCAGGCCACCCTGATCGTGGGCCTCCGCGATCAGCTCGAACGAGACCGCGGAGAGCAGCACGCCCGCTCCGAACGCCATGATCGACGCGATCACCCGGCGCGGCACAGGCGTGAAGTAGCCCAGCAGCGCCCCGAGCAGCAGGGCGGAGCCGGCCAGCAGCCCCCAGCCACCCGCCTGCAACCAGTCCGGCATTCCGGCGACGGTACTCCCGGTGTGGATGCTGCAAAAGCGGGAAGCCCGAGCTGATCAGCGACTCGGCGACGGCTGGAGACAGATGGGCGCCAGAACCTTCGTGGTGGTCGGCGGGACCAGCGGCCTCGGGCTGGCGGTGGCCCGCCTCCTCGTCGACGAGTACCAGGTCGCCGTCCTGGGCGACCAGGCGGACGAGGTCTCCGCGGTCACCGACGAGCTGGGCTGCGCCGGCGGGGTCTGCGACATCTCCTCCTACGAACAGGTTCGGGAGGCCCTCGCCGAGGTGGTCGACCGGTACGGGGCGATCGACGGCGTGGCGGATTGCGCCTCGATGTGGGCGGGCGGCGACCTGGACAACCTGTCCCCGGACCGCATCCGGCGGGCCGTGGACGTGAACGTGCTCGGCACCACCTTCGTGATCAAGGAGGCGCTGCACCAGATGCGGCGGCAGGGCCGGGGGAACCTGGTGTACGTCGGCGCGATGGCGGTGACGCAGCCCAGGCCCGGCATCCCGGTCTACCGGGCCACCAAGAGCTACGGCACCAGCCTGGTCGAGTCGCTGGCCGAGGCGCAGCACAGCAACCAGATCAAGGTGATGCTGGTTCATCCCGGCCCGATGCCGACCCGGCTGCAGGAGCGGGTCGGCGACGAGTTCCTGGACGAGGTCTACGCGCTGCCGGAGCAGGTCGCCGCCGAGGTGGTCCGGCTGCTCCTGCTCGCCCCGGACGACCTCTACGTCTCCGGCGAGCGCGTGCTGCGCGCGGACGGGCGGTGGTGACGGCCGGAGACACCACCGCCGAGCGTCCCGTCTCGGCGTGGGCGCCGCTGCGGACTGCCGTCTACCGCAACCTCTGGCTGGCCCTGCTGGCCGCCAACGTCGGTACCTGGATGCAGACCGTCGGCGCGCAGTGGCTGCTGATCCACCAACCGAACGCCTCGACGCTGGTCGCCCTGGTGCAGACCGCCAGCCTGCTGCCGGTGCTGCTGCTGGCCCTGCCGGCCGGCGCGCTGGCCGACACCTTCGACCGCCGGCACCTGCTGATCTCGGTGCAGCTCTTCCTGGTCGTCGTGGCGGTGGCGCTGACCCTGCTCACCGCCACCGGCCGGATGCCGCCGGCGCTGCTGCTGACCCTCACCTTCGCCTTCGGGGTGGGGCAGGCGCTCACCCTGCCGGCCTGGGCGTCGGTGATCCCCGAGCTGGTGCCGCGCGACCAGTTGCGGTCCGCTTCCGCGCTCGGCTCGATCAGCGTCAACGTGGCCCGGCCGTCGGCCCAGCCGTGGCCGGTGTGCTGATCGCCCGGGTGGGTGTCGCCCCGGTCTTCGCCCTCAACGCCGTGGCGTTCCTGATCTTCGCACTCGCGCTCGTCCGGTGGCGGCCCGGCAACGCCCGCGCCGTCGAGGTCCCGGAGCGGTTCACCGCCGCGCTGCGCGCCGGCGGCCGGTACGTGCGGCACTCGCCGATCGTCCGCCGGCTGCTCCGGCGCGCGCTGGTCTTCGTGATACCGGCCAGCGCGCTGTGGGCGCTGCTGCCGCTGGTGGCCAGCCGCCGCCTCGGCATGAACTCCAGCGGATACGGCCTTCTTCTGGCGGCCCTCGGAGTCGGCGCCATCCTGGGCGGTCTGCTGCTGTCGTGGATCCGGACTCGGATGTCGGCCAATCAGTTGCTGCTGGTGGCCGGGGCGCTCTACGGCGGGACGCTGATCGTGGTGGCGTCGGTCCGGATCGTCCCGGTGGTGCTGGCCGTCCTGCTGCCGGCCGGGTTGGCCTGGGTGACCGTGCTCGCCAACGTCAACGCCGAGATTCAGCTGTTCCTGCCCGGCTGGGTGCGCGCCCGCGGGCTGGCCGTCTACCAGGTGGTCCAGGGGGGCGGGCAGGCCGTCGGCGCATTCGCCTGGGGCGTGGTGGCGGACACCGCCGGGCTGGTGGCCGCCCTCGTCGCGGCAGGCGCGTTGATGCTGGTCGGAGCGGTGACGTCCCAGTTCTGGCCGCTTCCGGACCTGCGCGGGGTGAACAAGGACCCGGCCACCTATCAGCCGCGCCTGGAACTGGCGCTCGAACCGGATCCCCGGGTGGGTCCGGTGCTGGTGGTGGTGACCTACACCGTCCGGCGGGAGCGGGAGAAGGAGTTCCTGGACGCGATGGACCTGGTCCGCGGCTCGCGGCAGCGTACCGGCGCGATGCGCTGGGGACTGTTCCGGGAGGGGGAGACCGGGGACCACTTCGCCGAGGTCTACCTGGTGCCGTCCTGGGACGAGCACCTGCGTCAGCACGGCGGCCGGCTGACCGGGGCCGACCAGCAGGCCGAGGAACGGGCCAAGGAGCTGGCCGACGGCGAACCGGATGTGCGGCACCTGCTGCCCGCGGCCGCCGGTCCGGCGCTGGCCGACGACCGCGAAGCCCCCTGAGCGGCCGGCGCCGAGCGGTCAGAAGTCGGCGAAGAGGTAGGGCAGCCGACGGGGGAAGATCCCGCGCAGCTCGGTCGCCGCGTCCGCCGGTACGCTGCCGAAACCCCGGATGGCCACCTCGACCGGGTCGAGCACCCCGTACGCGAGGGCGGAGAGTCCGGCGGCGGTGAGCGTCGCCGTCGGCGGGGTGGGGCCGGCTGTCGCGCCGGCGAGCAGCTCCACCCGGCCGGTGGTGCCGTCCAGCAGGTGCGTCCCGGCCAGCCACCGGTCGCCGACCAGCTCGACCAGTACCCGGCCGGGGCCGGCGGGCAGACCGGCCAGCGCGTCCAGCGACAGCAGCCGGGCCATCGGCGCCGACGAACCCGGGCGGGCCACCCGTGCCTGGACGTGCACGGCGAGGTCGGTGAGCCAGAGTTCGGGCAGCTCGTCGGCGGGCACCTGGACGCTGACCCGCTCGACCTGGTCGACGTGCCGGGCGAAGAACTGCAGCAGCAGCGCCCGGGCGTACGGGTCGGTGGCCAGGAAGTCGTCGGCCGCCAGCTCCCCGCCGTGGTCGTCGATCCGGTAGGTGACCGCGCCGACCGTGGCGCCGTCGATCCGGGCGGTCACCAACCACCGGTCGTCACGGTCGCGCAGCCCCACCGCGCGGAAGTCCGGGAAGATCGCGAAGCCGTGCCGCTCGCGCAGGCAGCGCCCGGTGAACTCCCGGTACCGGGGGTAACCAGGACCGACCCGCCCCCACTCCACCTCGCCCGGCAGCTCGGCGCGCTGCAGCGGGGCGAGATCCGCGGGGGAGAACGTGACGGTACGCGGCTTGGGCAGGCCGACGTAGCCGAACTTCTCGTAGAACGAGGCCCGGAAGGGGTAGAGCGCGCTCAGCTGGTGCCCCTCGTCGCGCATCTCGTCGAGCAGCTGGTGCAGCAGGGCCCGGACGTGTCCTCGCCGGCGGGCCAGCGGATGGGTGGCCACCCCGGCGACGCCGGCCATCGGCAGGACGGTGCCGCGCAGGTTCTGCCGCATCGGGATGGCCGACGCGGCGGCGAGCGTCTCGCTGTCCTCCTCGACGATCAGCGTCCGGTTGCCCTCGTTGTACGGCAGGTACCCGCGGAAAGCATCGGTCCGCTCCACGCTCAGCGGGGACGTCTCGAAGGCGTACGCCTGGAGCGGGAAGCTGGTGGTCAGGCGCTCCTCGGCGACCACCCGACGGATCTTCATCCGCCCATCCCAACCCGGTCCCACGCCCGGCGCAACCGGATTGGCCCAGCCGGTCGACCGGGCCGGCGGTCAGACATCGGTGACGTCGGAGACGACGACGGTGACGTTGTCCGGCGCGCCGGCCTGGTGCGCCAGCTTCACCAGCTGCTCGCCGCAGAGCTGGCGGTCTCCGTACGTGGCCAGCGCCGCGGCGATCGCCTCGTCCTCGACGTAGTCGGAGAGCCCGTCGCTGCACAGCAACAGCCGGTCGCCGCCGAACACGGTCAGCGTGCCGATCGCCGGTGGCGTGTCGGTGCCCTGCACGGCCCGGGTCACCAGGGACCGCTGCGGGTGCTGCCGGGCCTGTTGGGGGGAGAGGGCGCCCTGGTCGACCAGCGCCTGGACGAAGGTGTCGTCCCGGGTGAGCTGGGTCAGCTCCCCGTCGCGCAGCAGGTAGCAGCGGGAGTCACCGACCTGGGCCAGGACCAGGGTCTGCTCGGCGAGCAGGGCCGCGGTGAGGGTCGTACCCATGCCGTCGCGGGCCGGGTCCACGGTGATGGCCGCGCGGATGCGCTGGTTGGCGGTGCTCACCACGGCCCGCAGCGCGTCGGTGGCCTCGTCCGGGCCGGCCGGCGGGGTCAGCTCGTCCAGGATGCGGATGACGATCTCGCTCGCCACCTCACCGGCGGGCAGCCCACCCATGCCGTCCGCCACCGCCACCAGGCGGTCGCCGGCGAGGGCGGAGTCCTCGTTGTTGGTCCGGACGAGGCCGACGTCGTTGAGGATCGTCGAGCGGAGGATGAGCGTCATGGGTCAAGCTTGCCAAAACACGCTGCCGCCGTCTCTACGCACTACTGCTTAGGGTGGATAAATGGTGCCGGTGTCCATGGTGGGGCGCGCCGGGGAGCGGGCTGAGCTCGACGCCGCCTGGTCCGCCCTGGCGACCACCGGCCGGCGGGCGCCCACTGTGACGGTCATCACCGGTGTCGCCGGGGTGGGCAAGAGACCGTCGCCCGGCGGGCGTGGCCGGCCGGTGCCGGTGGGCTGCCGGTCAGCGGCGCGGGTACCGCAGCAGCAGGCTCGCGGCCACCTCCTCGTCGCCGACCGCGGTGTAGCTGTGCGGCACGTCCGACGTCCAGCGCAGGTGTCCGCCCGACGTGGCGGTCCGCGGCGCGTCCGCCGGGCCGGCGCGCAGCACGCCGGCGAAGACGGTGACGTGCTCGGTGACGCCCGGCTGGTGCGCCGGGGAGAGCTGCCCCGGGCCGGGCGCGACGCGCATCCGGTACAGCTCGTAGGTCGCGTCGGCGTCGGTGAACACCTCCAGCAGGGTGGCGGTGACCGCCGCGCCGTGCACGGTGGGTGTCTCGGCGGGCTCGGCCAGCACGGCGGTCAGCGGTACGCCGAGCTGCGCGGTGACCGCGTAGAGCGTCTCGAGCGTGGGGTTACGGGTGCCCTTCTCCAGCCCGGACAGGGTGGCCTTTCCCACCCCGGCGAGCCGGGCCAGCGTGGACAGCGAGATCCCCCGCTCCTCGCGCAGGCTGCGGACCCGGCGGCCGATCTCGTCGGGTTCGGCGCCGAGGGCCCGGCGGTGGGCTGGTGGCGGTTGTCGCACCCCGATATGGTGCTACACGTCGTCGTTCCGTAAACGGAACAGTCCAAACGGGGGCAGGATCGTGGCCGGACGGACCCAGCCGTTGCTGGCCGGGGTGGTGACCGCGCTGGTCGGCTTCGCCAGCTCGTTCACCGTGGTGCTGGCCGGGCTGCGCGCGGTCGGAGCCACCGACGCGCAGGCCGCCTCGGGGCTGCTCGCGCTCTGCGTCGCGGCCGGGCTCTCTGCGGCCTGGCTCGGGCTGCGGCACCGGTTGCCGATCAGCATCGCGTGGTCCACACCGGGCGCGGCACTGCTGGTGGCGACCGGTCCGGTGGCCGGCGGTTGGCCGGTCGCGGTCGGCGCGTTTGTCGTCTCGAGTCTGCTGATCGTGGTCGCCGGCCTCTTTCCGGCGCTCGGTCGGGCCGTCGCGGCCATCCCCACGCCGATCGCGGGTGCGATGCTCGCCGGTGTCCTGCTGCCGCTCTGCACCGCGCCGGTCCGCGCGCTCGTCGAGGTGCCCCGGCTGGCCGCCCCGGTGGTCGTCGCCTGGCTGCTGCTGCACCGCTTCGCGCGACGGTGGGCGGTGCCCGCCGCGCTGGCCGTGGCGGTAGCGGCCATCGCGCTGACCTCGCCGGGCGCCGGCCTCGACGGCCGCGGCCTCGACGGCGGCGGCCTGTGGCCGGCGGTCGAGCTGACCGCGCCGGCCTGGACGGTGTCCGCCCTGGTCGGTCTCGCGTTGCCGCTCTTCCTGGTCACCATGGCCGCGCAGAACGTGCCCGGGATGGCGGTGCTGGTCGGCTACGGCTACCGCCCGCCGTTCGGCGCCGCGCTACGGGCCACCGGGCTCACCAGCCTGCTCGCCGCGCCCGCCGGTGGGCACGGCGTCAACCTGGCCGCGATCACCGCCGCGCTGGCCGCCGGGCCGGACGCGCACCCGGACCCGGAGCGCCGCTGGATTGCCTCGGTGACCGCCGGGGCAGGTCTGGCCGTGCTCTGGCTGGGCGCGGGCCTCGCCACCGCGCTGGTGGCGGTCGCCCCTCCGGTGCTGATCGAGGCGGTGGCCGGGCTGGCGCTGCTCGGCGCCCTGGCCACCGCGGTCGCCTCGGCGGTGGCGGAGCCGGCGACCCGGGGAGGCCACCGTGGTCACCTTCGTGGTCACCGCCTCCGGCGTGAGCCTGGTCGGGGTGGGCGGCGCCTTCTGGGGGCTGCTCGCCGGCGGGCTGATGCTGCTGCTGTTCCGCCGCCGCTCCCACCACGCCGCCACGACCGGCACCGGCGCTGCCGCTCCGGTCGGGGCTGCCGATCCCGCCGGCGCCGATCCGGTCGGGGTTGATCTTGGGGAGGGGCGGCCGGTGCAGGAGTCGGCCGCACGGGCCTGAGGCAACCTGTCGCCTCGGGCGGGCGCCGTCGGTCGGGTCAGGCCGCCCCGTCGACCTCGACGCTGATGTCCGCAGCTGTCCGGCTCACTCCTCGGGTTGCAGGTCGGCGGCGGGGACGTCGAGGCGTACCTGGCCGTCGACGACGGCGCCGATCTGGTCGGCGAGCACGTACACCGCGCCGGTGCGGGTCAGCTCGGTCGACACCTTGAGGTATCCGCTGTGCAGCAGGCGCGCGGCCAGGTCGGCCGGCACGTCCGGCTCCTCGACCGCGGTCGACTCGATCAGCTCGTCCAGGCTGCTGCCCGGGTCGGCGGTCGGCGCCTGGACGGTCACCGCGTTGGGGTCACCCCGCTGGACGAGGTCGACGGCGCCCACCTCGACGCCGTTCATGTCGACCACGTGCATGCCGGTGGTGACCCGGTGGATGGCCGTCTGCCGTTCGATGCCCTGCTTGTTCATTCAAGCGCGGTTCCCGGGTCGTCGCCCGGCTAAACGCCGGGCGGGCGGGGGGAGAGCTCACGCCAGGTGTCCGGTCCGTCCAGCAGCGCCCGGACCGTCTCCTCGGCATCCTCGGCGCTGCCGTACTCGTAGAACTGGGAGATCCCCTCGGCGCCACCGGCCCGCTGCTCGACGTGCCAGCGGTCGGCGTCCACCCGGAGGAAGACGTCCCGCCGCGCCAGCCGCCCCCACTTGCCGTTCCACCAGTGCTTCCGCTGCTCCATGGCGGGACTCTATCGAACATGTGTACGACAGGGGACGGCCCCTGCGGGAATCCCACAGGGGGCGATATGCATCAGGTGTTCAGCGCGGAGCCGGCGGCTCGTTCCGGCGGCCGAGCACGTCGTCCAGCGCGCCGCGCTGCTGCGCCGGCGTGGTCCGGCCGCTGGCCACCAGCGCGTCCCGGATCTCGGTGAGCAGCTTGACCTCCTCGCTCGGCGCCGCCGGCGGCGGCTCCTCGCCCCGCTTGCGCCGCTCGGCGAGCTTGTTCATCGGGAAGACGACCAGGAAGTACAGCGCGGCCGCGGTGAGCAGGAAGGTGATCAGCGCGTTGAGGAAGGCCACCCAGTCGAAGGGGATCTCCCGGAACCTGGGCGTGGAGCCGGTGACCCCGTTCTTGCTGCCGGTGAGGAGCGCGATGAAGACCCTGACCAGCGGTTCCAGGAACGATTTGGTCAGCTGGGTGACCACGCCGGTGAACGCGGCGCCGATGACGACACCGACCGCCAGGTCGACGACGTTGCCGCGCATGATGAAGTCTTTGAAGCCCTTGAGCATCCGTACTCCTGTGGTGTCCGGTTTTCCGTCCGGCACAACCTATGCCCCGACAGGGGGCGGGGGAAAAGGAGCGGGCTCCAGAAAAGCGCCGGCCTCACGGGCCGCCCGCTCCGGGTCGGCGGCGCGGATCGCGTCCACCAGCCGGCCGTGGTCGACGTACCGCTCCGGCTCCAGCGCGTCGCCCATCGCCTGGGCGACCGTGCTGCGCAGCGCGGCGCCGACCGAGGCGTACAGCTCGGCGAGCATGGCGTTGTGCGCGGCGGCCAGCACCGCCGTGTGCAGCGCCGCGTCGGCCTCGACGAACTCGTCGATCCGGCCGGAGTGCCAGGCCGCCTCCCGGGCGGCGAGCGCGCCGTCGAGGGCGGCCAGGTCCTCCGGCGTACGCCGGACCGCGGCGAGCCGGGCGGCCTCGACCTCGAAGGCGCGCCGGACCTCGATCACCTCGGTCATCCGGTCTCGGTGAGTCGGCGGGCCACCACCGGGGCCAGCTCGTCGGTCGACACCACGTACGTGCCGGAGCCCTGACGGCCCTCGAGCACCCCGGCGTGCACCAGCGCGCGGACCGCCTCGCGGACGGTGTTCCGCCCCACCGGCCTCGGCGCGCTGCTCGACGAGGTGCGGACCGGCCTGGCGCTCTCCGGCGTGCTTGCCGGCCTGGTCACCACCCTGCCGACCATCGCGTTCGCCGCCGTCGGCGCGCTGACCCCCTGGCTGGTACGCCGGTTCGCCCCGGCCCGGGTGCTGATCGTCGCGATGGCCGCGCTCGCCGCCGGGCAGGTGCTGCGGGTCGTCACCGACTCGGCTCTGGTCTTCCTGGCCACCAGCGCGCTGGCGCTGGCCGGGATCGCGGTGGCGAACATCCTGCTGCCGATGCTGGTCAAGCAGCACTTCCCGCACCGCACCGGGCTGGTCACCGGGGCGTACAGCATGGCGATGACGGTGGGGACCACGGTGGCGGCCGCGTTCGCGGTGCCGGTCGCGCACGCCTTCGGCTCCTGGCGGGCCGGGCTCGGCGTCTGGGCCGGGCTGGCCGCGGTGGCCGTACTCCCGTTGGTGCCGCTGGCGCTGCGGGCCCGCGCCGCCCGAC
>JAEVHO010000119.1 GCA_016802835.1 Micromonospora sp. ATA32
CGGCGCCGGCCCACATCCAGACCGGACGCCGTGCGGTCGTCTCCGGGTGCAACGGCTGCATGGAATCCCCGTTGGGTCAGGCCCGCCGGTGTGTGGCGGAACGTCGGGGCAGTGTGGTCGAAGATCGTTTATCCGCGCAACCCCGTTCACGGTGTCGCGGGGCGCGCCCCGAGGTAGGTGAGGACCGCGAGGACGCGGTGGTTGGTGTCGTCGCTGGGTGGCAGGTCCAGCTTGGTCAGGATGTTGCCCACGTGCTTGCCGACCGCCGCCTCCGTGACGTGCAGCCTCGCGGCGCTCGGGTTGCCGTCACCG
Source organism: Micromonospora sp. ATA32 (assembly GCA_016802835.1). Lineage (GTDB taxonomy): Bacteria > Actinomycetota > Actinomycetes > Mycobacteriales > Micromonosporaceae > Micromonospora. Next base: position 313 of record JAEVHO010000119.1, read on the forward strand.
TTGCCGATGCTCATATGGATCGTCAAGCCATTGCGCGGGCTGTCTTGGTGATCTCGAGCCGGCGAATGACGTAGTAGATCTGCCTTGCGATGAGACGCTTGAGACACCGCATGATGTCTTTGTTGGACAGGCCCTGTTGCCGTCGACGAGGGCGAACGCAGTCGGACCAGCAGCCACTCGCGGTGTACGTCCCACGCCGCGTCCTCCGGCACCGGGATACGGATCAGCTCCCCGGCGCTCGTGCGCAGGTAGCTCTCACGACGAAAGAAGTCCAGGCTGCGGACGACGAAGTCGCGGGCGAAGTCGGCTGTCGGATCGTGCGTCGCGCGGACAGGCAGGTCGTCCGCCCGGCCTTCGTACATCGTCTCCGCCTCCGACAGCGGCGTGCCCCGCCGCCATCGTTTAGCCCTGCGGGGATAACCGGAGGTAGTCAGCGAGCCGGCGCCGAAGTCGGTGCCGACATAGATGTGATCGGCGTCGATCCAGCAGACGTTGGTCTTCGCCTCGGGCAGCGTGAACCCGTCCGCGACGAAACCCCGCCGATCCAGATCGAACTCGCGCACCACGACCGCGTCGGCGCCGCAGCGGGACAGGCTGACCAGGCAACGCCGGTAGCCGGCGCGCAGGACGGTGACGCCGCCCCAGACCCAGTTTTCGCCTTCCTCTGCGGCCAGCGCGTCGACGTCGAGCAGCACGTCCCACTCCGGCTCACGCCTGAGGTACTGGTCGAGGGTCGTCCGTCGCCACAGCCCGCGGGGGTGCGACGCGTCGGTCCAGACGTTGTAGTAGTAGCCGTCACCGCGCCAGCCGGGATACGGAATGCGGTCGCCAGCGTCTAACACCTGCCGGATCTCGGACGTGCGACCGGTGAACGTGTCACCGATGGCCACGGCGGCGAGCGTCTCCCTGTTGCGGTCCCGTACCCACTGGGCGACGGTCTCCGCGTCGAGGCTCTCCAGCCACCGAAACTCATCGTCAGCGTTGTCGATCACCGTGTCCACCTGCACAACTATTTCCGACGGCGACATACGGTGGCCGGCAGCCTGGTAGCCGACACCACCTCCCGCGCCGGCGCCGCCTGCTGAGCAACAGTCAGCCGGCCTTCCGCGCCGCGCCGATCGGTTCGGACAGTGTCGACGAACCAGAGGGACTGGCCGGCCGGCGACGTCAACGGCAGTTGTCTGCCGTCCAGCCCCGGCCAGGTCGGGTCGGGGCGGAGTCCCCGCCTCGCTGATCAACACCGGCCGGTCGGTGGCGGCGAGCGCGCCGGCCGCTGCCGGCATGACATCGTTCGGGTCGCTCACCGCGCTGAGGCACGCCCGGCGCGGGTCATCGGCGTCGGGGGAGCCACGCTGGGCGGGCCGCCGCTACCGCGGGATTCTTGAACACCCACGCCCCAAGAGCGCTGGATAGGTGCGTCCTGCGTGGGTCTGCCGACCTGCGGGTGGGGCCGGCACCGGTGCCGGCCTTCGACAGTGCCGCTCAGCGGGCCTTCTTCGTCGCCCGCTTGCGGGGCGGCGTCAACAGGTCGGCGATCGCCGCGATCGCGGACGGCACCAGGCGGTAGTACGCCCAGACGCCGCGCTTCTCGCGCTCGAGCAGGCCGGCCTCGGTGAGGATCCGAAGGTGATGACTCACGGTCGGCTGGGAGAGATTAAGCGGCGCGGTGAGGTCACTCACGGACGCCTCGCCCTCCGGAGCGGACTGGATGAGACTGAGCAGTCGCAGCCGGGCTGGGTCGGCGAATGCCTTCAGCACTCCCGCGAGCCGCTCGGCATCGGCACGCTTAATCGGCTCCCCAGCAAGCGGCGAGATAGCAGGCCTAGCAGTTTTCGCAGTTCCCACGTCTGCCATCGTTCCACCAACACCATCGATAGGCCGGTGGAACCAGGACCAGTACCCCGATGGCCAGCAGTCCGGGCGGTATTGATACACCCGCAGGTCGCGTCCACGCCGGTGTTCAACCGCGGGCGTGATCTCGTACAGGCATGCCTGCCACAGGACGGTTTCCCCTGCCGCCGGGGACGATGTGCCCGTCACCTGGCCCGCCGCGCAGCAGCACGTCCACCCATTCGACGTACGTGTTCTCCGGGCAGGGGGCGTGCGCTACGAGCACCCTGTATGCCCAGGCCGGCAAGGGCTGCGGATGCAGGCCGGGGTCCGCTCGTTAGCTGCGTACGCGTGCAGCCGGTCCCCGCGCCGCTGCTTGACGCGGGGACCGGTGGTCGGTGGCCTGCGGCTGGGGCTGCTCCACCTGCGTGTGGCCGTGGCCAGCAGCCGGGCGGCGGCCGCGCCGACCTGCTCAGCTTCACCGTCGAGACCTTGGCGCACCACGGCCGGTACCCAGGCTGACGCTCCTGTAAGTGTCAAACTGCGAGAGTGAGGTCTTCGATCAGCGGTGGAGGCACGCTGTTCCGGACCTTCAGCGCGGCTCTGATCAGGGCGAACATCTCGCGAGCGATGTAGCGCTTCAGGCAGCGCATGATCTCCAGGTGACTCAGCCCCTGGGCGCGTCGTCGTTCGGCGTAGGCCCGGGTGCGCTCGTCGGTGCGTAGCCGGCTCAGGGCGGTCATGTGCAGGGCGAAGTTCGCCCCTCGATCACCACCCCGGTTGAGCCGGTGCCTGTCTGTTCGACCTGAGCTGGCGGAGATGGGCGAGACCCCACAGAGGGCAGCGAACGATCGTTCGCTGCGGATCCGCTCCGGGTTGTCGCCAGCGGTGATGAGTAGCTGAGCCGCGACCTCCGTGCCCACGCCAGGCTGCTCCAGCAACTCGGGCGCGGTCTGGCCGATCATCAGCCGAAGGTCGAGGTCCGCGTCCTTGATCTCCTGAGAGAGGTGCTGGTAGCGGCGGGCGAGCCGGCGAAGCGCGATCTTCGTGCCGGCGATCGGGTCGGTCAGGTCGCAGCCGGGTCGCAGCGCGGCGGCGACGGCCACCATCCTGCTTCGGGTCAGCCCGGCGAACTGCTTGCGCAGCGGCTCGGGAGCGCTGCGGATCATGCTGATCAGGGCGTTGATGGCGGCCGTCCGCGACTTCATGGCCGACCGACGGGCGGTCTTGACCGCCCGGATGGCCTCGACGCGCCCGTAGCGGGACTTCGGGATTCCGGTCGCCGTCCCGGCCAGGACGGCGCGGGCTGCGGCTTCGGCGTCGACCGGGTCGACTTGCCCAGCCGGCGGCGCAGCTTGCGGTTCGGTCGGTCGACCTCGACCACGTCGACGCCCTGGAACCGGAGGAACCGCGCCAGGCCAGCGCCGTAGCTGCCGGTGCCCTCCACGCCGACGGCCTGGACGTCGCCGTATTGCTTGAGCCAGGCGAGGAGGTCCATGTAGCCGGCCGCTGTCGTCGGGAACTGCGCGGTTCCGAGGAGCCGGCCGAGTTCGTCCAGGGAGGCGGCGGTGTGCGTGTCGGCGTGGGTGTCGACGCGCCGATGACCTCGGCGGTGGGGGTGTCTGACATTGTGGGGTGCTGCCCTCTCGTGCTGTTGCTGCGCCGGGTGGGACATGCGCCGGCGGCGGCGGACAGCACGGTAAGGGGACCTCTAGCCAGGCTCCTGTCAGGTCACGTCCGTCGCCGGTGCATGACCCGGCGAAGGCGACAGTTCAGGCCGAAGGCAGCCACCTGTGTGGGGTGCCAGTGGATAACTGGGTCAGCCCTCGCCGGGACCTGCACATTCTTACCGTGGACAACTCGCGTGCCTGTGGATAACGCCCTGATCATGCTCGGACGTGCTAGCGACTCGGCGTGAGGAGTCCTTGGAGTTCCGAACCGGCCGTCTCTGACTGGATGCCGGTGTTGGCGGGCGTCAAAACCGGCTGTCAAGCGGTGGTACGTCCCCGGTGGCCAGGTCGAGGCGCGGGCGCCGGTAACGGACGAGGTGGCGCCATCGGTGGTGCTCGTATGCGGTGTCGACGTCGATCTCGGCGACGATGGCAGGAATGACCGGGGTGTAGGGCAGGGGCTGGGGCCGGTCGAGCTGTCCGGTCCAGGACGCGGGCAGCGGTTGTGGCCAGGGGTGGGCAGGCCCGCTTGGCGCTGTTGGGTAGGGGCTGAGCAGGTTGACCAGCTCGCCGCGCTGGGCGGGTCGCAGGCTGTGGGTGCGGCCGGTGTATCGGAGTCGTCCGTGCTCGTCGAGGCGGCCGAGCAGGAGGATCTCGGGATTGCCGAGGTCGGGGTTGATGCCGCCGATGATGGCTTCGGTGGTGTGGTAGGCGCGGTACTTCTGCCAGGTACGCCGGCCGGGCTCGTAGCGTCCCCCGAGCCGCTTGACCATGAGTCCTTCGATGCCGGCGGCGGTCCAGGTGTGCAGCCATTCGGTGGCTTGGCCGACGTCGGTGGTCTGCGGTGACAGGGTGAGCTGTGCGGGTGCGTCGGTGAGCAGCGAGGCAAGCAGGGCGCGTCGCTCGGCGAGGGGCTTGTCCAGCAGAGGCAGGCCGGGTGGGGCGCTGAGGAGGTCGAAGACCACGTAGTGGGCGGGGTGGCGCCTGGCCAGGGCCTCGCGCTGAGCGCCGGCGGTGACCCGCCGCTGCAGTAGGGAGAAGTCGGTCCGGTCGCCCTCCCAGACCACGAGCTCACCGTCGAGCACAACGCCGGGCGCCACCCGGGCGACGGCGTCGATGACATCAGGGAAGTAGGCGCCGAGGTCACGCCCGGCTCGGGACTGCAGGTACACCCCATCGTCGTGGCGGAACGCGATGGCGCGCCAGCCGTCCCACTTCGGCTCGTAGGCCAGCCCTTGCCCTGCCGGGACGGCCGCCACGGATTTCGCGAGCATCGGCTCCACCGGTGGCCGCAGGATGCCACGGGTGGTGGAAGTGCTGCCGCGCCGGCGGCCAGCGCTCACCGCGGAGCACGCCTTAGGCGAACCCGAATAGTCCTCACCTCCTTCTCAAGGGTTGAGCCGGGCAGGGGAGGGGCGCAGGAATATGTCGAATGCTCAATGGCTGTATGGCATCCCTTTACAGGTATGCCTTTCGATCGACATGATCGTCAGGGACGGTTGCCGTCCACCCCCTGACGAGGAGGCCCCCCATGTGGAGCACCCGATCCTTGCCCAGTTTCCCGCGCGCCAGGCGGCAGGCCGCCGCGGTCGCCGCCGCAGCGCTCGCGGGGGCCTGCCTGGCCGTCGTGAACGTGCAGCCCGCCTCGGCCACGCCTCCCGGCATCCCGTCGAAGGCGACGGCCCAGTCGCAGCTCAACGCCCTGACCGTGGCAGCGCAGGGCTCCACGAGCGGCTACTCCCGGGACCTGTTCCCGCACTGGATCACCATCAGCGGCAGCTGCGACACCCGCGAGACCGTCCTCAAGCGCGACGGCACCTCCGTCGTGGTCAACAGCTCCTGCGCGGCCACGTCCGGGCGTTGGTACAGCCCCTATGACGGCGCGACCTGGACTGCGGCCTCGGACGTCGACATCGACCACGTCGTGCCCCTGGCCGAGGCGTGGCGCTCCGGGGCCAGCTCCTGGACCACCAGCCGGCGGCAGAGCTTCGCCAACGACCTCACCCGCCCACAGCTGATCGCCGTCACCGACAACGTCAACCAGTCCAAGGGTGACCAGGACCCGTCCACGTGGCAGCCGCCCCTGTCGTCGTACCGGTGCACCTACAGCAAGATGTGGATCACTGTGAAGTACAGCTGGGGGCTGAAGCTGCAGTCCTCGGAGAAGTCCGCGCTGCAGAGCATGCTCAACACCTGCACCTCCTGATCCCCGCATACCCGCCCGGCCGGCGGCTGCGACCCCGTGTGGGGCGGGGGGTCGCCGGCGGGCGGGCGTGCCGTCAGCGAGGCGGGGGTGAGGCGGCGTCGCCGCCCTGCTGGCGCCAGGTGCCGCCGGCGTCGGCCGTGAGGAGACGTTCGACCATGGCGCGGGCCTCGGTTTCGGTGTCGAACTCCCACCGCAGCACCTGACCGGTCTCGCTGTCCCCGGCGCGGGCGACGACCTTCCACCGGACTTCGCGGGTCAGCCACACGTCGCGCCGGGCCAGGCGTCCCCAGATTCCGTTCCACCACCTTCCGGTCACGTCTTCCACCACGGCATCGTACAAGCGTTCGATTGGCCGGTATCGGCGGCTGACCCGACAGCTCCCATCAGGTGAGGCGGTGGTCGAGGGCGGTGTGGCGGCGGCCGGCGCCGACGGTGCGCACTGCGGCGGCGAGGGCGCGGCGGGACCCGACGAGGACGACGAGCTTCTTGGCGCGGGTGACGGCGGTGTAGAGCAGGTTGCGTTGCAGCATCATCCACGCGCTGGTGGTCAGGGGGATGACGACGGCGGGGTATTCGGAGCCTTGGGAGCGGTGGATGGTCATGGCGTAGGCGTGGGCGAGTTCGTCGAGTTCGTCGAAGTCGTAGTCGATGCTTTCGTCCTCGTCGGTGCGTACCGTGAGGGTCTGTTCCTCGGGGGAGAGGGCGGTCACGATACCGAGGGTGCCGTTGAAGACGCCGGCTTGGCCCTTGTCGTAGTTGTTGCGGATCTGGGTGACCTTGTCTCCGATGCGGAATACCCGCCCACCCATGCGCCGCTCCGGCTGGTCCTCCCGGTGCGGGGTGAGCCGCTGCTGGAGCAGGGTGTTGAGGGCGCGGGCGCCGGCGGGGGCCGCGGTGCATGGGGGGTGAGGACCTGCACGTCCCGGCGGGGGTCGAGCCCGAAGCGCGCCGGGGATGCGGGTGCAGGTGACGTCGACGGTCAGGGCGGCGGTGGCGTCGGTGTCATCACAGGCGAACAGGAAGAAGTCCGACAGGCCTTCCAGCAGGGGTGGGCGGCCGGCGTTGATGCGGTGAGCGTTGGTGACGACACCGGACTGGGCGGCCTGGCGGAAGATCTGCGTCAACCGCACCCGCGGGATGGTGGGGGCGGCGAGCAGGTCGCGCAGGACCTCTCCGGCGCCGACGGAGGGGAGTTGGTCGACGTCGCCGACCAGCAGCAGGTGCGCGCCGGGCGGAATAGCTTTGACGAGCTTGTTGGCCAGGATCAGGTCGAGCATGGAGGCCTCGTCGACGACGAGCAGGTCCACGTCGAGGGGGTTGTCCCGGTCGTAGGAGGCGTCCCCGCCGGGGCGCAGCTGCAGCAGCCGGTGCACCGTGGCGGCGGGATGACCGGTGAGCTCGGACAGCCGCTTCGCGGCACGGCCGGTCGGGGCGACGAGGGTGACCTTGGCCTTCTTCGCTGCGGCGAGCTCGACGATCGAGCGGACGGTGAAGCTCTTGCCGCAGCCCGGCCCGCCCGTCAGCACCGCCACCTTCGACGTCAGCGCCAGGCGGACGGCCTGCTCCTGCTCCGGAGCCAGGTCAGCGCCGGTGCGCGCCTTCAACCAGGCCAGGGCCTTGCCCCAGTCGGCGTTCGTGAAGTGGGGAAGCCGGTCGGCCCGGTCGTTGAGCAGGCGCTGCAGCGAGCCGGCGAGGGACTGCTCGGCGCGGTGGAACGGCACCAGATACACCGCCTGCACCGGCTCACCCTGCCGCCGGGCAGCGTCTCGGAGACGACGCCCTCGTCGGCGACCAGGGTGTCGAGGCAGCGGGTGACGAGGTCGCCGGGCACGTCGAGGATCTTCGTGGCGTCGGCGACCAACTGCGGTCCGGGCAGGTAGCAGTGGCCATTGTCGGTGGCCTCGGACAGGGTGTACTGCAGCCCGGCCATCACCCGCTGCGGGCTGTCGTGCGGAATGCCGACGGCCTGGGCGATGGTGTCGGCGGTCTTGAACCCGATGCCCCACACATCCGCCGCCAGCCGGTACGGCTCCCTCGTCACAACGCCGATGGACGCGTCGCCGTACTGCTTGAAAATCCGCACCGCAAGCGACGTCGACACCCCGACGCCTTGCAGGAAGACCATCACCTCCTTGATGGCCTTCTGCTCCTCCCACGCCCCGGTGATCTTCGCGGTGCGTTTCGGCCCCAGCCCCGGCACCTCCACCAGCCGGTCGGGTTCCTCCTCGATGACCCGCAGCGTGTCCAGGCCGAAGTGCGCCACGATCCGCTCGGCGAACACCGGACCGATGCCCTTGACCAGACCCGAGCCGAGGTAGCGCTGGATGCCCTGGATCGTGGCCGGCAGGACCGTGGTGTAGGAGTCGACCTCGAACTGCCGCCCGTACTTCGGATGCGACGACCACCGCCCCGACAACCGCAGGCTCTCCCCAGGCTGCGCCCCCAACAACGCCCCCACCACGGTCAATAGGTCCGCGCTGCGGTCGGTAGCCACCCGGGCGACGGTGTAGCCCGTCTCCTCGTTGACATACGTCAGCCGCTCCAGCACCGCGTCCAGCGTGGCAAGCGGCACACGGGCGGCGGCGGTCACGGCAACCATCGTGCCGGTTGCCCGATCCGCCCCGCCACCCGCCCCGGCCGGCACCGCCTGCGGCGGTCAGTCCGCTCGCCATGCGCGGCGGGCGAGGTACCGCGACAGGTCCAGGATGTGGCGCTTCTCCTCTGCAGGCAGGGAATCGTTCGCCGGCCGGCGGCGGGTCGCCCTGCTGTCGGCCTCGACCTCGCCCGCGCCTGGCTTCGGGAAGGTCCTCGGGCAAGCGACCGTGCGGCAGCGTGGCTCACGGGTGGCCGCGACCGCTTGGTGATCAACTCTCACATCAGCGATGCCTGCGATCACCGCTGGCACTGGCCTTGACCGCTACCAGGCCGCGGCGGTCGCCGGACGTTTGGTTATGCCATCCGGACGCCGCGACTTCACGGCCGGACTACCTCGCAAGCGCATGGGCGGCGGCCTGCTCCGACGGCGGGGACCGTCAGGAGGTGACCGGCGTCGTCGTCCGGGTGGGGCTTGCCGGTGGCGACGCCGGGTCGGTGGACGCGGAGCCGCTGGGCGCCGGGCTGCTCGGCGCCGGCGTGCCGCCCGACGGGGTCGGACCAGGTGTGGACGGGGCCGGGGTGGGGCTGCCGGGCGGGCTGGGAGTGGCGGTGGTCGGCGGCAACGAGGGGGCGCCGGTCGATCCGGGCGTCGGAGGCAGCGTCGGCTTCGTGGTCGGTGGCCTGGTGGCCGGGCTCGTGGCCGTCGGTTTCGGGGCGCCGGTCGCCGGGCGTGGAGTCGTCGGGTCGGCGGTCGGCTGGCGTAGCGACTCGGTCTGGGCCACCGGAACGGTCGGTGGGGTGACGTCGGCGGGAGACGGACCGGAGACGACGTCCGCACTGGGCGTCGCCGGGAGATCCGGGATCACCACCAATCAGGCATGCGGCGGCCGAAGCAGCCACCAGAGCGACATGTCGGATGAGCACGCCGATGCGGCGGAGATCAACGCCCTGGTTGCCCGGCTCGCCGAGCCGGAAGTGCTGACCGGCATGGAGAAGCGCGGGCGGTCGACGGCGTGGACCTGGCACCGGCCCGCTGGCCTGGCTGATCGGCCCGACCGGGGACTGGCGCATCGCGATGGACGGCGGGGAGCCGGGTCGGCCGCGTCGGAACGGCCGGGCAAGCCTGCTACCCCGCTCACCGTCAAGGAGGTGTTCACCGTCGAGGCGGCGAACCGGCTGTGGCTGACCGAGATCACCGAATGCACCACCGCCGATGGGCCTACGCCACCGAGTTACCGGCTCATCGGCTGCCGGTCGTCTCGGACGCGCTCTCGGCGGCCAAGAGCGGATGTTGTCGCAGGCCTTGCGTCCACGGGCGTCTCCTGTGTCCCGGACGGCGAGACCGTGGTGGACGTGCCGGCGAAACTGTCCGGGCGGGCCCGCGTGTTCGACACCGGCCAGGGCCGCAAGACCGACCCGGTCGACGCCCACAGCGTCGCCGTCGCAGCCCTACGCACCAGAGGCCGTACTGGTCGCCGACGGGTGTCTTGCGGATACTGCTCTTTAGCAGAGCCAAAGTCAGGTTGACGCCGGTACGGAGTCTGGTGACGCAGGGACACACCCACAGGCAGGGGCACCGCTGGTGATCGCCGCCAGACTGGAGCGACGTTCGTCGCCCTGGCCGGGCGTGGGAACTAGTAGCGCCACAGACGGGTCTTGGTCGGCTGGCCGTCGCCGGATCCCTGTCAGGCGCACCGGGTTGGCGCGGACGACGCGGAGGTGGTCATGCACAGAAAAAAAGGGCGACGGTTCGCACCGTGCTGGCGGCAGTGACGGTTAGCCTTGCCCTGGCCGCCTGCCAGTCCTCGCGCGCCCCCGCACCCGGGCCTTCCGGCGTCGGCGCGTCGCGCCCAGCCTGGTCCGCGCCGAGCGGGCGGGGTGGCGTGTCAGTGGCATCGCCGTCCATATCGACCGTGCCGCCGCCCATGACTGGCGCGGGCATGACACCCGCGCCGGTGCCGTCCGCGCCGGCGCTGACCAGGTCGGCCGGCCTGACTGCGAGGCAACTGGCCGGACAACGGATCATCTACTCCTATCCTGGGCTGACGCCACCGGCGAGCCTGGTGCAGATCATCCGCGCCGGCGAGGCGGCCGGGGTGATCTTCTTCGGGGAGAACATCGCCGGCACCGCCCAGATCAGCTCAGTGATCGCGCAGTTGCGGCAAGCCCAGGCACAAAGCCCGATCCACGTGCCTCTGCTGCTCATGGTCGACCAGGAGGGGGGGCTGATCCGGCGGCTGCCCGGCGCGCCCGCACTCTCGGAAAAGCAAGTCGGCAAATCCGCCGACCCGCTGGCCGCAGCAACTGCAGCGGGCACCGGCGCTGGCCGCAACCTCGCCGCCCTGGGTATGAACGTCAACCTCGCCCCGGTCCTCGACGTTTACGCCACGCCGAGTAACTTCATCGACCAGTACCAGCGCTCCTACAGCAGCAACCCCGGCACCATCGCGACCCTGGGGCGGGCGTTCATCACCGCCCAGCAGCGCACCAGTGTGGCCGCCACCGCCAAACACTTCCCTGGCCTGGGATGGGCGGCAACAGCCCAGAACACCGACACCGGCCCGGTCACCCTGTACGAGTCGCTGGCCCGGTTGCGCGGCACCGATGAACTGCCGTACTCCGCCGCCGTCGCCGCCGGCGTCGACCTGGTCATGATGTCCTGGGCCACCTACCCGGCGCTGGACCCAAGCCACCCAGCCGGCCTGTCGCCGACTGTGGTCGGGCAGGAACTGCGCGGCCACATCGGATTTACCGGAGTGACCCTCACCGACGCCCTCGAAGCCGGTGCGCTGACCAGCTACGGCAGCACCGGCCAGCGTGCGGTCGCTGCCGCAACCGCCGGCATGGACCTGATCCTGTGCTCCGCCCGTAACGTCAGCCAGGGCGAAGCTGCCACCGACGCCCTTGTCAACGCCCACACCGGTGGCCAACTCGACTCCGCCCGCTTCATCGCCGCAACGGACCGGATCACCGCCCTGCGAGCCAGTCTCCGCTGACATCCACCTCGGTGACGCGACAACCGTCAACACCGAATGATCCAGGCCACGCCCCCTACCCGGGGCGTGTCTCAAAAGACTGCTCGAGGCGGGCCCGCCGCTCCGACAGCGGCCGCTCGAGGATCACCTGCCCGCCGGCGTCGGCGAGCAGATCGAACAGCACGTAGTGGGCGGGGCACTCACGGGCCAGGCGGAGGAGGCCGCGGCCGGCGGTGAGGCGCCGCTGCAGCTGCGCGAAGGTCGTGCGGCCGCGGTCCCACACGATGAGCTCGCCGTCCAGGACCACGCCGGGCGGGATGGTCGCCCGGACGACCCGGGTGATGTCCGGGAAGTAGGTGGTCAGGTTCCGACCTGCCCGCGACTGGACATACCCGCCGTCGCTTTCCCGGAAGACGATCGCCCTCCACCCATCCTTCTCCAGACTCGCCGGTGTCTCATGAGACAGCCCGTTGGCCCCGAGGTTCGGTGCGCGACCTACGCTCGTGCTGTTGGCCTGTATTGAAGCGGGACGACGAGGGCCGAGGTCTTCAGGGCTTGCCTGCGTAGTGTGGTGTTTTCCGCTCCGAGGGCAGCGATGACGGTGGCAGCGGCATCGACCTGGTCATGCAGTTGGCGGCACCTTCGGCGGCTGGCTTCCAGGCTGCTACGGAGATCGTCGAGTTCTTCGCCGGTCCTGTGTCGTCTGTTGCTGGGGCTTGCCGTGACAGGGGCACCGGCGAGCTGCGCGCCACCATGGCCCTCACCGAGCCCGGTCTTCTTGCCCATGTCGAACCCGCGGCATTCGCCGCCATCACTGGATTTGATCGACTGCGCGTCCAGGACCGCCGCGGACGGCTCCGGCTCACGACCGGCCGCCAACCGCACCTGCCGGCGAAGCTCGTCGTGAATCGCGTCCCACGTCCCGTTCTTCCGCCACGTCGTGAACCAGCGATGAGCCGCATCCGCCGGCGCCAGATCACGCGGCCATCCGCCACGGACAGCCCGACCGCAGTACGTAGAAGATCGAGTCGAGGATCAACCGATCTCCCCACTTGCGGGGCCGGCCGCCTTTACGCAGGTCACGGACTGGCATGAGAGGAGCGAGCACCGCCCACATCGCGTCGGTCAGGCTCGACGGATAGACTTCGCGGGCATCATCCCCGCCGTATTCGCATTGGCACACACCACGCGATCATGGCGGGGATGATCTACTTGTCGAGCACCTCGCATCGACGTGTCTCGCCGTAACCCATCACACCCATCCGGTTACCCGACGGGCTCTGACCCGGATTCGCGGATAGGAATACGGGGCTGCACACCCCCGCCGACGTCCACTACGGCCACGCCGCGACCCAACAGAAACAACGCGAACAGGCCCTCGACACCGCCTGGACCGCCCACCCCGAACGCTTCTCCCGCCGGCCCAGACCGAAAGCGCTGCACCTGCCCGACGCCGTCTGGATCAACCCGCCCGAACCGGCAGCCGATCAACCACTACCCCAAGCGGCGTAACACCCACTGGTCCCACCGACCTTGACAAGTTCCGGTCGTCCAGGTCGTAGGTGCTGTCGCCGGACCAGTCCAGCCACCGATCGTATGTCACTACGCCGCGAACCGGACTGCGGAGGTCGGCCAGGGCGGCGACGACCACGAAGTGCCGCTGGTCCACGTGCCGTGACCCAGGCAGTGCGCCATTGCCGCTAGCCCTGCATTCCGCACGTGGATGATCGTGGGTGGATTTCGGCGCGGCGGGTTGGTCGTGAGGGTGGCCGGTGGCAGCGTGCCGGGCTGTGAGA
>JAEVHO010000120.1 GCA_016802835.1 Micromonospora sp. ATA32
CGTCGAGCGCCGCGCCGACCAGCGCGAGGGTGACCGGGGCGGCGCCCTCGCGGGTCCGGTTGGCCAGCGCGAAGACGAGCAGGCCGGCGAGGAACGCGCCGCCGATGCCGAACCAGACGTACCCGGCGAGGCTGCCGACGCCGAAGACGGCGATGGCCAGTACGACGCCGCACGATGGCGGCCAGGCTGGCGTCGAGCGCCGCGCCGACCAGCGCGAGGGTGACCGGGGCGGCGCCCTCGCGGGTCCGGTTGGCCAGCGCGAAGACGAGCAGGCCGGCGAGGAACGCGCGCCGATGCCGAACCAGACGTACCCGGCGAGGCTGCCGACGCCGAAGACGGCGATGGCCAGTACGACGCCGCACGAGGCGCCGGCGCTGATGCCGAGGATCCGCGGTTCGGCCAGCGGGTTGCGGGTGAGCGCCTGGAACAGCAGGCCGGCGACCGCGAGCGCCAGCCCGACGGTGAGGCCGAGGGCGGTACGCGGCATCCGCAGCTCCCGCACGATCGTGCTGGCCTCGCCGCCGTCCGGGGCGACCAGCGCGTGCCAGACCTGGTCGACGGCGAGCGGGCGGCTGCCGAGGGCGAGGCTGCCCAGCACCGCGAGGACCAGCCCGACGGCGGCCGCGACGGTGATCGCCGTCCGGCGGCCGGCACGTCGGCCGGTGCGACTGCCGGCCCCGATGGGCCGGATGGCGACGCTCGTCACTGCTCCCCGCATCCCTAGCTTAGGTTCGCCTTACCTTAGCCGAGGACGTTAGGAGAGCCTAACTGGGGATCGTCGAGCCGCCGGGCTCGCCGCCACCCGTCGGGGCGCCGGCACCGATGGCGGCCACCCCGAAGACATCCGTTAGAGGTACGCGGCACACATAAGGTGGACCCATGCGATTCGACCAGCACACCGTGGTGCTCCTGGTCCGACCGCCGGACGCGCCGGACCTGCCGCAGGACGCGGCCGACCGGTTGCAGGACGCGCACCTGGCCCACCAGGCGGGGCTCGTCGAGCAGGGTCACATGCTCGCGGCGGGGCCGTTCCTCGGCGCCGACGACGAGCGGCTGCGGGGCTTCGTGGTGCTCTCGGTCGACCCGGCGATGGCCCGCGAGCTGTACGGCAACGACCCGGCGGTGCGCGCCGGGCGGCTGGCCGTGCAGGTGATGAGCTGGATGGTGCCGGAGGACAACGTGCGGTTCGAGAGCGTGCGGGTCCCCCGCTCGATGCTGGAGGCCGCGGCCGGCGACTGAGGCCGGCTCAGTCCTCCGCGCCGGCCCGGGGCGCCGGGACCGCCGCATCGAGTTGCTGGTCCGCCCAGACGTAGGTCTCGGGCAGCAGCTCGACGATCGGCACCACCCGCAGCGCGTCCGCCGGTCCGACGATCACCCGAATCGACGGGAAGTAGTCCAGCAGCACCTGCCGACACCGGCCGCACGGCGGGATCACCCCGCGCCCCCGGTCCCCCACCGCGACGATCGTCTCCAGCTCCCCGGCGCCCTGCGTCGCGGCGGCGCCGATCACCGCCACCTCGGCGCACGGGCCGCCGGTGAAGTGGTAGACGTTGACCGAGGTGAAGACCCGTCCGTCCGTGGTGCGCGCGGCGGCGGCGACGGTGTGGTTCTCGCTGCGGCAGCGCAGCTTGGCGACGGCCGTGGCGGCCTGCACCAGCGCCCGGTCGGTGTCCTGCATCGTCATCTCGGTCCCTGTGGTCGACGTCGGTCGGCGGCCACTGTATCCGGGGCGGCCGGGCCCGGGGCGGGGGTGGCCAGCGGCCCGCCGAACCCGACGGCCCGGGAGCGGACCGCCCGGGAGCGGTAAACCCGGGGGCGGACCGCCCGGGAGCGAATCGCCTGGGGCGGTAACCCAGGGGCGGTTCGGGCGCAGGGCTGCCTATCCTTGGCAGCGAGATGCACACTCCACCCGCGCCCGCCGCACCCGACACCGCCCGCGACCTGCACCGCCGCCTGCCCAGCCTGATGTTCCGCGACCAGCGCCGGATCCAGCGGCGGCTGGACGGCGTACGCCGGCTGCGTGATCCGCAGCGGCGAGAGAGCGCTCTCGCGGAGATCGGGGCCGACGTGGCAACGGCCGAGCAGCGGCTGGCCGCCCGCCGGGCCGCGGTGCCGGTGATCACCTATCCGGCCGGCCTCCCGGTCAGCGAGCGCAAGGACGACATCGCCGCCGCCATCCGCGACCACCAGGTGGTGATCGTGGCCGGCGAGACGGGCTCCGGCAAGACCACCCAGCTGCCGAAGATCTGCCTGGAGCTGGGGCGCGGGGTGCACGGGCTGATCGGGCACACCCAGCCTCGGCGGCTGGCCGCGCGTACGGTCGCCGACCGGATCGCCGAGGAGCTCGGCACCGAGCTGGGCGACGTGGTCGGCTACAAGGTGCGCTTCAACGACCAGGTCAGCGACCGCAGCCTGGTCAAGCTGATGACCGACGGCATCCTCCTGGCCGAGCTGCAGACCGACCGGATGCTGCGCCAGTACGACACGTTGATCATCGACGAGGCGCACGAGCGCAGCCTCAACATCGACTTCATCCTCGGGTACCTCGCCCAGCTCCTCCCCCGCCGTCCCGACCTGAAGGTGATCATCACCTCGGCGACCATCGAGACCGACCGCTTCGCCCGGCACTTCGCCGCCCCCGCCGCCCCCGCCTCCCCCGCCGGCGAGGCCGGCGGAACCGGCGAGGCCGGCGAGGGGGGACGGCGGGAGGAAGCCGGCGCCGGTGGTCGAGGTCTCCGGGCGTACCTACCCGGTCGAGGTGCGGTACCGGCCGCTGGTGGAGGTCGGCGAGGCCAGCGAGGACGACGGCGACGAGGAGAACGTCCGGGACCAGATCCAGGCGATCGGCGACGCGGTCGAGGAGCTCGCCGCCGAGGGCCCCGGCGACATCCTGGTCTTCCTCAGCGGCGAGCGGGAGATCCGGGACACCGCCGACGCGCTGGCCAAGCTGGTGGAGAAGAAGCCGGCACTGCGCAACACCGAGATCCTGCCGCTGTACGCCCGGCTCTCCTCCGCCGAGCAGCACCGGGTGTTCGCGCCGCACGGTGGCCGGCGGGTGGTGCTGGCCACCAACGTGGCGGAGACCTCGCTGACCGTGCCCGGCATCAAGTACGTGGTGGACCCCGGCACCGCCCGGATCTCCCGGTACAGCAGCCGGCTCAAGGTGCAGCGACTGCCGATCGAGCCGATCTCCCAGGCCTCGGCCAACCAGCGCAAGGGGCGCTGCGGTCGCACCTCGGACGGCATCTGCATCCGCCTCTACGACGAACAGGACTTCCTGTCCCGTCCCGAGTTCACCGACCCGGAGATCCTGCGCACCAACCTCGCCTCGGTCATCCTCCAGATGACCTCGATCGGGCTTGGCGACATCGGCGCGTTCCCGTTCATCGACCCGCCGGACCGGCGCAACGTCACCGACGGCGTCAACCTGCTGCACGAGCTGGGCGCGTTCGACCCGGCCGAGACCGACCCGGCCAAGCGGCTCACCCCGCTCGGCCGACGGCTGGCCCAGCTCCCGGTCGACCCGCGGCTGGCCAGGATGGTCCTCGAGGGCGAGCGCAACGGCTGCGCCCCCGAGGTGGTGGTGATCGCCGCCGCGCTCTCCATCCAGGACCCGCGGGAGCGGCCGGCGGAGAAGCAGGCCCAGGCAGACCAGGCGCACGCCCGGTTCGCCGACCGCGAGTCGGACTTCGTCGCGCTGCTCAACCTCTGGCGCTACCTGCGCGAGCAGCAGCGGGAACTGTCCTCCAGCGCCTTCCGCCGGATGTGCAAGGCGGAATACCTCAACTACCTGCGGGTGCGGGAGTGGCAGGACATCGTCAGCCAGCTGCGGCAGGTGCTGCGTACTCCGGACAATGCCGGCGGTGGCCGCGGCGGGCGACCGGCGCGCGACACCGGGACCGGCGCGGACCCGGAGGCTCGGCGCGGCGGGGATGCCGGCGGCCGGCGCGGCGTCGGCGCGGACCTGCCGGAGGAGATCGACACCCCGAAGGTGCACCAGTCGCTGCTGGCCGGCCTGCTCTCCCACATCGGGCTCAAGGACGCGCAGAAGCACGAGTACCTGGGCGCCCGGGGCGCGAAGTTCGCCCTCTTCCCCGGCTCGGCGCTGTTCAAGAAGCCGCCACGCTGGGTGATGGCCGCCGAACTGGTCGAGACCTCCCGGCTCTGGGGCCGGGTGGCCGGCCGGATCGAGCCGGAATGGGTCGAGCCGCTCGCCCAGCACCTGGTGAAGCGCAGCTACAGCGAGCCGCACTGGGAGAAGAACCAGGCCGCGGTGATGGCGTACGAGAAGGTGACGCTCTACGGCATCCCGCTGGTCACCTCGCGGAAGGTCAACTTCGGCCGGATCGACCCGGCGCTGAGCCGTGAGCTGTTCATCCGGCACGCCCTGGTCGAGGGCGACTGGTCCACCCACCACCAGTTCTACCGGGACAACCAGCGGCTGCTGGCCGAGATCGAGGAGCTGGAGAACCGGGCCCGCCGGCGGGACATCCTGGTCGACGACGAGACGGTCTTCGGCTTCTACGACCAGCGGATCCCCGCCGACGTGGTCTCCGGCCGGCACTTCGACGCCTGGTGGAAGGGGACCCGGCGGGAGCAGCCCGAGCTGCTCACCTTCACCCGGGAGCTGCTGGTCAACACCGGGCGGGGCGGGGTGGACGAGGGCGACTACCCGGACGAGTGGCGCTCCGGCGAGGTGGCACTGCCGCTGACCTACCGGTTCGAGCCGGGCACCCCGACCGACGGGGTGACCGTCGACATTCCACTGCCGATGCTCAACCAGGTGCCGGCGGAGAGCTTCGACTGGCAGGTGCCGGGGCTGCGCGAGGAGCTGGTGGTGGCGCTGATCCGGTCGTTGCCCAAGGCGATCCGGCGCAACTTCGTGCCGGTGCCGGACTACGCCCGCGCGGCCCTGGCCGCCATCACGCCGGGCCAGGAGCCGCTGCTCGACGCGCTCACCCGGCAGCTGCGCCGGATGACCGGGGTGACCGTGCCCCGGGACGCCTGGGACCTCGACCGGCTGCCGGCGCACCTCAGGGTCACCTTCCGGGTCACCGACGAGGCGAACAAGCCGGTCGCCGAGGGCAAGGACCTGCCGACGCTGCAACGCCAGCTCCGGCAGGAGGTACGCCAGGTGGTGGCGGCCGCCGCGCCGGACGTGGCCCGCACCGGGCTGCGGGAGTGGAGCATCGGCACCCTGCCGCGGACCATCGAGCAGGTCCGCGCCGGATACGCGGTGACCGCGTACCCGGCGCTGGTGGACGAGGGCGCCACGGTCGGGGTGAAGGTCTTCGACTCCGAGGCCGAGCAGGCCGCGGCGCACTGGGCGGGCACCCGACGGCTGCTGCGGTTGACCGTGCCGTCGCCGGCGAAGTTCCTGCAGGGACGGCTGAGCAACGAGGCGAAGCTGGCGCTCAGCCGCAACCCGCACGGCGGGGTGCAGGACCTGATCGAGGACGCGGCCGGCGCGGCCATCGACAAACTGATCGCGGAGGCCGGCGGACCGGCCTGGACGCCGAGGGCTTCGCCGCGCTGCGCGACAAGGTCCGCGCCGACCTGGTGGACACCGTGGTCGAGGTGATGGACCGGGTCCGCCGGGTGCTCGCCGCCGGGTACGCGGTGGAGCAGCGGCTGGGCCGGACCACCGACCTGACCATGGTGGCGGCGCTGGCCGACATCCGCGCCCAGCTTTCCGGGCTGGTGCACAAGGGGTTCGTCACCGAGGCCGGCTACGCCCGCCTGCCCGACCTGCTGCGCTACCTCACCGCGATCGAGCGGCGGCTGGACCGGCTGCCGGGCAACCCGCAGCGGGACCGCCAGCAGCAGGACCGGGTCGCGGCGGTGCGGAAGGAGTACGCGGACCTGCTCGCCGCGCTGCCGCCGAGCCGTCGGCAGGCCGACGCCGTGCGGCAGATCCGCTGGATGATCGAGGAGCTGCGGGTGAACGTCTTCGGCCAGGCCCTCGGCACCCCGTACCCGGTGTCCGAGCAGCGGATCTACCGGGCGATGGACGACGCCGAGGGCCGGTGAGGCCGGCCCGCCCGCGCGGGCGGCCCGACGGCCGGCTCAGTAAACCGCGGCCGGCACCGCCCGGGCGGTCGGCAACACGCGGACGCAGTTCGTCAGCGGCGTGGCGCCGGCCCGCACCTCGGGGTACGCGTGCGCCCACCAGTCCCAGTTGTCCCGGTACCACTGGAAGACCTCGGCCAGCCCGTCGGTGAACCGGACCTGCGGCTCGAAGCCGAGCTCGTCCTGGATCTTGGTGTAGTCGAGGGAGTACCGCTGGTCCTGCACCTTGCGGTCGGCCACGTGGCGGACCTGGTCCCAGCCGGCGCCGGCCAGCAGCAGGATCCGCTCGGCCAGTGCCCGATTGGTCAGCTCGACGTCACCGCCGATGTTGTAGACCTCGCCCGCGCGTCCCTTGCCCAGCACCAGCGAGATGGCCCGGCAGTGGTCGTCGACGTGCAGCCACTCCCGTACCGCGCCGCCATCGCCGTGCAGCGTGATGTCCTGGCCGGTGAGCAGGCTGGTGACGAACCGCGGGATGACCTTCTCGACGTGCTGGTACGGGCCGTAGTTGTTGGCGCAGCGGGTGATCGAGACATCGACGTCGTACGTCCGCCAGTAGGACCGGACGATGCAGTCGCTGGCCGCCTTCGACGCCGCGTACGGCGAGTTGGGTTCGAGGACCGAGCGCTCGGTCCACGAGCCGTCGGTGATCGACCCGTACACCTCGTCGGTGGAGACGTGGACCACCCGGCCGACCCCGGCGCGGGCGCACGCGGCCATCAGATGGTGCGAGCCCATCACGTTGGTCTCGAAGAACGGGGCGGGGTCGTCGATCGAACGGTCCACGTGCGACTCGGCGGCGAAGTGCACCACGGCGTCGTGCCCGGGCACCACCTCGGCCAGCAACCGCCGGTCGCAGATGTCGCCCCGCAGGAAGGTCAGCCGGGGGTGGTTGGCGGGCAGGTTGTTCCGGTCGCTGGCGTAGGTCAGCTTGTCGACCACCGTCACGTCGCAGTGCTCGAACCCGACGTACCGCCCGTCCAGAAGACTCCGAGTGAAGTGCGACCCGATGAAGCCGGCGCCGCCGGTTACCAGGATCCTCATATGTGGCCTCCCTGCCACGCGAACCCGCGCATCGAATGTTCCTCCACACGACGTTCCGCGTGTGGATCCGCCCGCCCGTCGACCGGACGGACGAGCTGGCCGTTCAACACTTCTGCGAGGGATGGGCATTTTGCCCCCGCGCAAGACCCCACCTTAGGTGATCAGGGAGGACACAGAGGGCGATACGGCGCCCTTAAGGTCGATTTAACCCAAAGAGGACGTAAGCGGACGCGAAACACGCGGGCGTCATCGGGGCTCGACACCCGGAGGAAGGTCATCCCGCTCGATCGCGGTCTGCACGTATTCGAGCAGGATCCGGCGCAGCTCCCGGCCGGCGTGGGTGGGTACGACGTCCCGGCGCCGGGCCACCGCTATGGTCCGGCGCACGCCGGGCGGGGCCAGCCGGGTGACCCGGACCCCGGGCCGACGGGCCACCACGATGCCGGGTACCAGCGCGACCCCCAGCCCGGCCTCGACGAAACTCAGCACGGCGTCCATCTCCCCGCCGTCGACCGAGAGGGTGGGCTCGAAGCCGGCGTCCCGGCACGCCTGGAGGGTGGCGTCGCGCAGGTCGTACCCCTCCCGGAACATCACCCACGGCTGGTCGCGCAGATCGGTGATCCGCAGCTCGCCGGTGTCCGAGGCCACCGGCAGCGGGTCGACCGAGGCGACCACCAGGCTCTCCCGCAGGATCGGGTCGAGGCGCAGGCCGGGGTCGGCGCCCTGGGCCGGCATGATGATCAGGGCCAGGTCGAGGTCGCCGCGGAGCAGGTCGCGGACCAGGTCCTGGGAGCCCCCCCTCCTCCACCCGCAGGTCGACGGCGGGGTGGGCGTCACGGAACCGGCGCAGCACCGGCGGGGCGAGCGAGGTGGCCAGGCTCGGGGTGGCGCCGAGCCGGACCCGGCCGCGCCGCAGCCCGACCAGCTCCTGCACCTCGCGGGTCGCGGTGTCGACGTCGGCGAGGATCCGCTTGGCCAGCGGCAGCAGCACCTCACCAGCGGCGGTGAGGGTGATGTTGCCCCTTACCCGCTCGAACAGCGGGGCCCCGAGGGCGTCCTCCAGGGCGTGAATTTGCTTACTCAACGAGGGCTGGGTTATCCCGACGACGTCGGCGGCTTGGGTGAAATGTCGTACTTCTGCGACGGCGACGAAGTACTTCAGCTGATGGAGCTGCATCTACATAGCTTACGGCTATCAACACTACGAGTTCGATGCATTGGACGACTGATCAATGTCCTCCTAGCGTCGGTCATGTGGTAGTCACGAGAACCCGGTCGCCCATCCGTTCCAGCGTCGGCCTGAAGGCCGTCATGGCGGTGACGGGCATCATCCTGGTGTTGTTCCTCATCGCGCACATGCTCGGCAACCTGAAGATCTTCACGGGGGAGACCTCGTTCGACCACTACGCGCACTGGCTGCGCGAGATCGGCGCCCCGCTGCTGCCGGGCGTGTGGTTCCTCTGGATCCTGCGCACCGTGCTGGTGGTGGCGGTGCTCGCGCACATCGCGGCGGCCACCGCGCTCGCGCTGCGCGCCCGCGCCGCCCGCCCGGTGAAGTACGCCCACCGCAAGCCGGTCCAGGGCAGCTACGCGGCCCGGACGATGCGCTGGGGTGGTGTGATCATCCTGCTCTTCGTGATCTACCACATCCTCGACCTGACGACCGGCACGTTGAACCCGGTCGCGACGAGCGCAACCCGTACGGCAACGTCGTCGCCGACTTCGCCCCGGAGCGCTGGTACGTCACGCTCTTCTACACCCTGGCGATCCTGGCGGTCGGCTTCCACCTGCGGCACGGCATCTTCAGCGCGCTGCGCAGCCTCGGCCAACAGACCCCGCGCGGTGAGCGCCGGGCCCGGGCGATCGCGCTCGTCGCCGCCGTCCTGCTCTGCGTCGGCTACCTGGTGATCCCGTTCGCCGTACTCACCGGATTGGTGGACTGATCATGGATCTCTACACCGAAGGCGACCCCGTCGCCGACACCAAGGCGCCCGAGGGCCCGATCGAGACCCGCTGGGACACCCGCCGCTTCGAGGCCAAGTTGGTCAACCCGGCCAACCGCCGCAAGCTCACGGTGATCGTCGTCGGCACCGGCCTGGCCGGCGGCTCGGCCGCGGCCACCCTCGCCGAGCAGGCTACCGGGTCAAGTCCTACTGCTACCAGGACAGCCCACGCCGGGCGCACTCGATCGCCGCCCAGGGCGGCATCAACGCCGCGAAGAACTACCGCAACGACGGCGACTCGATCCACCGGCTCTTCTACGACACCGTCAAGGGCGGCGACTTCCGCTCCCGGGAGTCGAACGTGCACCGGCTGGCCCAGGTCTCGGTGGAGATCATCGACCAGTGCGTCGCCCAGGGCGTGCCGTTCGCCCGCGAGTACGGCGGTCTGCTCGACACCCGCTCCTTCGGCGGCGCGCAGGTGCAGCGCACCTTCTACGCCCGGGGCCAGACGGGCCAGCAGCTGCTGCTCGGCGCGTACCAGGCGCTGGAGCGGCAGATCGGCCTCGGCAACGTGGAGATGAACTCCCGGCACGAGATGCTGGAACTGGTCATCGTCGACGGCAAGGCCCGGGGCATCGTGGTCCGGGACCTGGTCACCGGCGAGATCAGCACCGAGATGGCGGACGCGGTGGTGCTCGCCTCCGGCGGCTACGG
Source organism: Micromonospora sp. ATA32 (assembly GCA_016802835.1). Taxonomy (GTDB): domain Bacteria; phylum Actinomycetota; class Actinomycetes; order Mycobacteriales; family Micromonosporaceae; genus Micromonospora. The sequence goes on from JAEVHO010000120.1 coordinate 9,771, forward strand.
CAACGTCTTCTACCTCTCCACCAACGCCAAGGGCTGCAACGTCACCGCCACCTGGCGGGCGCACCGCAAGGGCGCGTACTTCGCCAACCCCTGCTACACGCAGATCCACCCCACCTGCATCCCCGTCTCCGGCGACCACCAGTCGAAGCTGACCCTGATGAGCGAGTCGCTGCGCAACGACGGCCGGGTCTGGGTGCCGAAGGCCGAGGGCGACGACCGCAGCCCGAAGGACATCCCCGAGGACGAGCGGGACTACTACCTGGAGCGGATCTACCCCTCCTTCGGCAACCTGGTCCCCCGGGACATCGCCTCCCGCGCCGCCAAGGCCGTCTGCGACCAGGGTCGCGGCGTCGGCCCGACCAAGCTCGGCGTCTACCTGGACTTCGCCGACGCGATCAACCGCCTCGGCCGCCAGGCGATCGAGGCCAAGTACGGCAACCTCTTCGAGATGTACGAGCGGATCACCGGCGAGGACCCGTACGAGGTCCCGATGCGGATCTACCCCGCCGTGCACTACACGATGGGCGGGCTCTGGGTCGACTACGACCTGCAGTCCACCATCCCGGGCCTGTTCGTGATCGGTGAGGCCAACTTCTCCGACCACGGCGCCAACCGGCTCGGCGCCTCGGCGCTGATGCAGGGCCTCGCGGACGGCTACTTCGTGCTGCCCAGCACCCTCGCCAACTACCTGGCGTCCGGGCCGTTGGAGAAGGTCGACGCCAGCCACCCGGAGGCGGTCGCGGCCCGCGCCGACGTCGAGGACCGGATCGGCCGGCTGCTCGCCGTCAACGGCGACCGGACCGTCGACTCGTTCCACCGCGAGCTGGGCCAGATCATGTGGGAGCACTGCGGCATGGAGCGCAGTGAGGCCGGGCTGCGCAAGGCGATCGACGAGATCCGGGCGCTGCGCGACCAGTTCTGGCAGCGGGTCCGGGTGTCGGGCGACGGCGAGGGGCTCAACCAGTCGCTGGAGAAGGCCGGCCGGGTGGCCGACTTCTTCGAGCTGGCCGAGCTGATGTGCATCGACGCCCTGCACCGCGAGGAGTCCTGCGGCGGCCACTTCCGGGCCGAGCACCAGACCCCGGACGGCGAGGCGCAGCGCGACGACGAGCGGTTCGCGTACGTGGCGGCCTGGGAGTACACCGGCACCGGTGAGCCGTCCGTGCTGCACAAGGAAGACCTGAAGTTCGAATACGTCCACCCATCGCAGCGGAGCTACAAGTGAATCTGACCCTGCGCATCTGGCGCCAGTCGGACCCGACGGACAAGGGTCGGATGGTGACCTACCCGGTCGACGACGTCTCCCCGGACATGTCGTTCCTGGAGATGCTCGACGTGCTCAACGAACGGCTCATCCTGGCCGGCGAGGAGCCGGTCGCGTTCGACCACGACTGCCGGGAGGGCATCTGCGGCGCCTGCGGCATGATGATCAACGGCAACGCGCACGGCCCGCAGCGCGGCACCACGGCGTGCCAGCTGCACATGCGGCAGTTCTCCGACGGCGAGACGATCGACATCGAGCCGTGGCGGGCCCGCGCCTTCCCGGTCATCAAGGACCTGGTGGTGAACCGGGGCGCGTTCGACAAGATCGTCGCCGCCGGCGGCTACATCACCGCGCCGACCGGTAGCGCTCCCGAGGCGCACTCCACCCCGGTGGCCAAGGCCAACGCGGACGCCGCCTTCGAGTCGGCCGCCTGCATCGGCTGCGGCGCCTGCGTGGCGGCCTGCCCGAACGGCTCCGGCATGCTCTTCACCGCCGCCAAGGTCACCCAGCTCTCGCTGCTGCCGCAGGGCCAGCCGGAGCGGTACACCCGGGTGATCGGCATGGTCGACGCGCACGACGAGGCCGGCTTCGGCGGCTGCACCAACGCCGGTGAGTGCACCGTGGTCTGCCCGAAGGGCATCCCGCTGAACACCATCGGCCGGCTGAACGGGGACTACCTCAAGGCGACCGCGAAGCGCGGCGACACCCCGGGCACCTGACCCCGGACGCGGCTCGGCGCTGCGGCGGGTCGGAACGCCCCCGAACAGGCGTGGCGCCCGCCGCCGCGGATGCCCAGCCCCCACGCCGTCCACGCCCGGGCGGCGCGCACCCCGAGCGGTAGCGCGCGGGACCGGTTCAAGCGTCCCTGCGCGGGTAGCAGTCCCATGGACGGCGCCGAGAGGGGACTGCACCGATGAAGGCACTGACCTGGCAGGGCAGGCGGGACGTCCGGGTCGAGGAGGTGCCCGACCCGCGCATCGAGGAGCCGACCGACGCGATCGTGCGGATCACCTCGACCGCCATCTGCGGCTCCGACCTGCACCTCTACGAGGTGCTCGGCCCGTACCTGAAGCCCGGTGACGTCCTCGGCCACGAGCCGATGGGCATCGTCGAGGAGGTCGGCCCGGGGGTGACCCGGCTGAAGCGGGGCGACCGGGTGGTGATCCCCTTCAACATCTCCTGCGGGTCGTGCTGGATGTGCGAGCGGCAGCTCTACGCGCAGTGCGAGACCACCCAGGTCCGCTCGGAGGGCAAGGACGCCTCGCTGTTCGGCTACACCTCGCTCTACGGCTCGATCCCCGGCGGGCAGGCCGAGTACCTACGGGTGCCGCAGGCCCAGTTCGGCCCGATCACGATCCCGGAGACCGGCCCGGACGAGCGCTACCTCTATCTGTCCGACATCCTCCCCACCGCCTGGCAGGCGGTGCGGTACGCCGACACCCCGCCCGGCGGCACCCTCGCCGTCTTCCGGCCTCGGCCCGGTGGGGCAGCTCAGCGCCCGGATCGGCCGGCACCTCGGCGCCGGCCGGGTGATCGGCCTGGACCTGGTGCCGAAGCGGCTGGAGATGGCCCGCCGGCACGGCATCGAGGTGCTCGACGTGACCGAGCTGGACGACGTACCCGGCGCGCTGATCGACCTGGTCGACGGGCGCGGGCCGGACGCCGTCATCGACGCGGTCGGGATGGAGGGCCACGGGTCCAGCTCCGGGAGGCTGGCCCGGACCGCCGCCGGGCTGCTGCCGGACAGGCTGGCCCGGACGATGACCGACAGGGTCGGCGTGGACCGGCTGGTGGTGCTGAAGGCCGCGCTCAAGGCGGTCCGGCGCGGCGGCACCGTCTCGATCTCCGGCGTGTACGGCGGGGAGGTGGACCCGATGCCGCTGATGGAGATGTTCGACCGGGGCATCCAGCTGCGGATGGGCCAGTGCCACGTGCGGCGCTGGACCGACGAGATCATGCCGCTGCTCGCCGGCGACGACGACCCGCTGGGCGTGGAGGACCTGCGTACCCACCGGGTGCCGCTGGCGCAGGCGCCGAAGGCGTACGAGATGTTCCAGAAGAAGGAGGACGGCTGCGTCAAGGTCGTGCTCGCGCCGTGAGTCGGGTGGTGGTGGTCAGCGGGGCCACCAGCGGGATCGGCCGGGCCTGCGCCCGGGCGTTCGCCGGGCGCGGGAACCGGCTGGTCCTCGCCGCCCGCTCCCCCGCCACCCTCGCCGAGCAAGTGGTGTTCAGCCCGAATCCGGCCGGCGAGGCGGTCCGCGGCGGCTGGCTGCCCGACC
>JAEVHO010000121.1 GCA_016802835.1 Micromonospora sp. ATA32
TGCCACCTTGCGGCCCTTGCGCTTGCCCGAGATCGAGGCGAAGAAGTTGCGGTACGCCACGTTCAGATCCGCGAGGGCCTGCTGCAACACGACCGACGAGACCTCGCCCAGCCACGCCCGGTCCGGGGTGAGCTTCGCCGCGGTGACCCGCTTCGACAGCTCGGCGTCCGACAGGTACGGCAAGCCCTCGGCTCGGGCTTCCTGCCGTGCGCGCAGACCGTCGTTGAACACCACCCGGGCGCAACCGAACGCCCTGGCCAGCGCCTCGCGCTGACTGGCGTCCGGGTACACCCGGTAGGTGTAACGGAGCAGCACCCGCGCACCGTACCATTGGTTTATGGCTGAACTCGAAGGCATCCGCACCGGTAGGCACTGCATGTTCGCTCTACACGCCCACTTGGTCTTCGTGACGAAGTTCCGGCACAAGGTGTTCAGCGACCACCACCTCACCCGAATGGAACAGATCATGCGGACCGTGTGCGCCGACTTCGACACCAAGCTGGTCGACTTCAACGGCGAACACAACCACGTCCACCTGCTCGTCAACTTCCCACCCAAGGTGGCCCTGTCCAAGCTGGTCAACTCCCTCAAGGGCGTATCCAGCCGGCGGATGCGCCAAGAGTTCCCCGACCTGCGGCGCCACTACTACCGGGCCAACCGACTGTGGTCGGGCTCTTACTACGCCGGCTCCCTCGGCGGCCCACCGCTGACTGCCGTACGTCAGTACATCGAACAGCAGAACCACCCGGTCTAAGGCACTGCTCAGGCCCTGGCGGCCCTCCCAGCGCGGGCCTTCACCCCCGCCCCGAAAGGGCGGAACACTGGCCCGCATTCCGGTAGCGGGTCCGCACCGGGATCAGCGGGATGAAGAAGAGGGTGAACGTGGTCGACCGGCGGGTGATCACCTGGGCGGCCTGGTTGCCGCAGTTGCGGCAGACCTCGGTGACGACGCCGGACCGGTCGACTTGGTACGGAGTCCGAAGATGAAGAACATCGCCCGGCAGTACCCAGCCCGCCGGGTTTTTGCACCACCAAGTCCCGCAGTCCCTGATCCACGACTCGAACTGGCTCTGCCACCCGGCAGCGTGAGGGCGCAGGCCAACCCAGAGCAGCCTGCCGCCAAGGAACGACGAAGGGGGAGGCCCCAATCAGCGCCCCCCTTCGTCACGTTGAAGCCTCTAGCTCAGCACGTGCCGCTCGCCGTCGAACTCTGCGACGATCTCCAGCTTGCCGCCAAGCGCCGAGACGTACCGCTCGATCGTCGATACCTCGGTGGCCGGCATCTCGCCCTTCTCGATTGCGGCCACGCGCGGCTGCGAGACGTCCATCCGAGCAGCCACCTCCTGCTGCGTCAGCCCGCGGCGCTCCCGCATCTCCTTGAGCCGGTGAGCGCGGACCTCACTGCGCATCCGCTCCTGGTGAGCTGCGACCTCGGCCTCGTCGAGGTTCATACGGGAGCGGACGTCCCGCCAACTGCGTGCCATCAGCGCTCTCCCTCCAGCTCTCGTAGGTGCTCGGCGAATTTCCTGTCGGCTTCAAGAATGCTGGTTTCGTACCAGCCCTTCCAGTTGCCGGCCTTGTTGCCCGCGACCAGCAGGATGGCTTCCCGCTGAGGGTCGAAGACGAACAGGATGCGGATCTCGGTTTGCCCCGCCGAGCCTGGCCTGAGCTCCTTCATGTTCTTGTAGTCCGAGCCCTTGACGCGGTCGACGAGGGGTCGCCCCCCCTCGGCGGTGACCTCGACGCCGACGAGCCACCCTGACACGACCATCCCACCTCCCACGGCTGACCGCCGGACTCCCGCGCACACGCACCCTTGTGGCGCAGCTCACACCGGGCAAACCGTGGGGCAATCAGTCGTTCGTGCATAGACGCCTTCGTGCGCGCTTATAACTCCGACCTAGAACCGCAGGGGGAGCAAGGGCCAGACCTATGCTCCAACTGCAATGGACCCTATCGACGAGCTGATCGCGGAGCTACGGAACGAGCCGGAGCTGGTCAGCCAGACAGCCGCTCACCTCCGTGCTGAAGCCCGGCTGGAGCAGGCCGAACTGGTGGCGCAGGTCGCCTTCGAGGCGAGCCTCGGCCGGCGCTACGACGGCCACGCCCACCGGCAACTCTTCGACGACCTGTGGCTGTACTCGTGGCCCGTCATCGTCGGAGCCCGGTCCCTCCCGAGTCGAAGATCACAGCGACCGGCTACCGGCCGGCAGAGCGGTTCCAGGGTGAGCGGGGCGACTGGGCGCCGGCCAGCGGGCGGCTGCGGCGACGGTGCCGGCGCGTGGCGTGCACGGCGGGCGGGAGACGGTGTGCACCAGCGCGGCCGGTGGCCGGCCGATCAGCCAGCAGAGGAAACGGTCCATCGGCGGATCAGCCGACCGGGAGGCGCTGGGCGTCTGCCTTGGAGATGTCGACGCCGGACCGGTTGACCTTGGTACGGAGTCCGAAGATGAAGAACATCGCCTGGCAGTACCCAGCGGCCGGGTTTTTGCACCACCAAGTTCCGCCGCCACGGCTCGGATCCGAACGGCTACTGGTCAGAGGTCTCCCGCTCGCGGGGCGTCTGCTCGACAGCCTGCTGGAGGCGAGCAGACTCGCGGAGCTTGGCCTGACGGCGCCGGGAAGCCAGACCCGCGACGACGATGAGCCCACGAAGGACGATGAGGATAAGCAGCAGCAACGACCAGGGGACGGTCCAGGCGTGCGTCGTGGTCTCGGTGACGGCGAGCGGGGCGATCGAGCCCGACGCGTCGGTGAGCAGCGGTACGAGGGTGACCGTCCCCGTCAGTCTCAGCGCGGGAGCCACTCCGTGCATCGGCACGGAAACCTTCCAGGTGTCGCCCGGGAGCAGCTGGGGCGGGTCGTCGATCTTCCCCGCGTGGACGCCCAGGCGCCCGAAGGGGCCGGATATGGACACCGCTTGCCGAGCGGTGAGGACGCTGTTGCCCGTGTTGTGGATCGTGTACGTGACGGTGGCGTCACCCTTCCCGAACGGATTGGGCGTGCCCGAGTAGCGCAGGTGCAGGTCCTCCACCGACAGGCTCGGCTTGGGCTCTCCACCCCACGCGCAGACGGATCCGGATGCCGATCCGCCGGTCCACATTGCTCCCGCCCGCTTCGCTGGCCTGCGTCAGCGAGGTGACGATGCCGCCCATGTAGTCGCCGGGCGCGGCGTTGTCCGGAAGGGCGACCGTGAACGGCACCTCGACCGACTCGCCGGGCCGGACCGTCACGTGGTCTCGACCTGCGTGGGCCCACGCGCCGACCCCTGTCGACTTCGCGTCCTTGGTGACCAGGTCGAGCTGGCCCCTCTCGGTGGTGAACCCGTCGGCGGCGTACACGGCCAGGTCGAGCGGAGTGGTGCCGTGGTTGACGACCACGAGACCGTCCTTGAGCTGCCGCCCGGGTTGAGGGTGTAGCTGTAGTTCTGCCGGCCGGACCCGAAGTCGTTGGAGGCCGTCTTGACCGCCCAGGGGACGCCGCCGTCCGCCGCAGCGGGTCCGGCCCCCACTCCGACGAGGCCGAGCGCGGCGAGCAGCACCACGACAGTGCCCGGGCGAGGGCTCCGACTGCTGCCGCGACCCGGCTCCTGGGACGGGGTCCATCCGTCGAAGGGCTACCGCGTGGTGCTGCTCACCGCAGGGGAAAGACCCCCAGACCAGGACGCTGGTGAGCGCCGTGACGGACTGGGCCGAGCAGGAGCACGTCAGCCTCAGGACCGTCACGGCCACGGAGCACGACCAGTTCATTCAGCGCATCAGTAGCGCCATGGAACTGGCGCCGGACCTCATCATCAGCGCCGGCAACGACCTCGTCGACCCCCTGGCCCTGGTCACTCCCAACCACCTCGACCAGCAGTTCCTCGTGGTCGGCGCCGAGTTGGCCGAGCCCACGGCGAACGTCACCGCCGCCGACTGGACCGGTGCCTCGTTCCGCGGCGAGGGACTCGGCATGTCCTCGGCATACGATCCCGCCACCTTCACCCCCGGAGCGCGCCAGGCGCGCCGAGGCGCAACATTGCCGTCGCGCCCTCGATCACAAACTTCACCACCGGCTCGACCGCGTCGGCGTGCTGCTCCAGGTCGACCTCCAGCCGCCGCGGCCGGTAAGCCTGATCGCGGCATGACTCGCCGGCCGTACTCACCGCGTTGTGCAGCGACAGCAGCACCGGTGGCGAGTCGTCTGGCCAGTGGATTCGATCATCGAGGTCGTCGCCGTCCAGATGGGTCGCGTTCCACCAGGACGGACACGTCCGCTTCAGCCAGTTCGGCCGGTGCGTTTGGCGGGCTAACGTCACCGCATTCCGGATGGATGTAGCGAGGTAGCCGGCATCGGCCAGGTTGAGCGGATCCCGGGCGGACACGACCAACTCCGCCGGTGCGCTCTCCTCGGGCCGGTCAAGGTGCTCCAGTGCGAAGATCTCCACCGCTATCCCGCTGACCTCGCCTTCGTGGGTCTCCATCACCGTCCGGGAGTGCCGCCGGGCCCGGTCGCCCGGACCACTCAAAACCTCTCCGGCGTGGGCCTTGACGCACCACGGCGGGCAGCCGTCGAGGCGTGCCGCCATGTGCGAGCTCACGATTGGTTTCAACAAGTCAACCATCTCGGAATGCTCACGCACATTCTTCGCCGAAAGACGGACACCGTGTGCACAAACTTGCAGCGACGTCGGATCAATTGTCGGACCGTCCGAGGGTCCCGGACCGCCAATCTGCTGCGGACGCGTTTCACCTCACTTCTTTCTACTCGGCGGATGCCGAACATTTGAGATCGAAAGCGTCCCTGACCATTTACGGTGTCGCGACGATGAGCCCGCACCAGGTCAAGGGAGATCATGAACGGTGAGGGCGTCATCGTGAAGCGGTGCGGGTGCGTGGACGGAGCGACGGGTCGGCGGTGGGCAGTTCCTGCCCGCGGTTGTCGGAGCGAGAGCACGGCAGTTGGTACTTCCACTGCTCGACGCGGAACCTGCTCGGCCGGGCGGAGCGGGTGCGCAGGGGCGGTTACCCGTCGCAGGCGGCGGCTCGGCGGGCGCGGGATGAGTTGCTGGCGTTGTCCCGCGAGGAGCAGGCCGGCCGGTCCTGGACGGTCACTCGCTGGTTGCGGTACTGGTTGTCGACCAGGACCCGGATCCGGCCGACGACGAGGATGCACTACACCCGCGATGTCGAGCAGTTCCTCATCCCGCACATCGGCCAGCTGATCCTCGCAGAGTTGACCGCACGGCAGCTCAACGCCGCGTTCACGGCGATCGCGGCCACCCGCAACCGTGCCGGACAGCCGCAGTCCGCCTGCACCCTGCAGCACGTTCACACCACGCTGCGGGCGGCGCTGACCGGCGCGGTCCGCGAAGGGCTGATCAGGGACAACCCGGCGCGCAGGGTGGAACTGCCCGCGCGCCCTCGCCCTCAGGCGCAGGTGTGGACCGAGGCCCGCGTCGCCGAATGGCAGGCCAGCGGCGAGCGTCCGGCCATCGGTGTGTGGACGCCGACGCAGCTGGCCGGCTTCCTCGACTACGTCCGCGACGACACCCTGTTCGCCCTGTGGTGGCTGATCGCCTTGCGTGGTCTGCGCCGCGGTGAGGCCGCCGGGCTGCGCTGGACCGAGGTCGACCTGCACGCCGGCCAGTTGTCCGTGGTACGGCAGCGCACGACCGCCGGCTACGACGTGCACGAAGGCCCGCCGAAGTCCGCGGCCAGCCGCCGGAGCGTGGCGCTGGACCAGCACATCGTGCGGGTGCTGCGCCAGCACCGCGAGCGGCAGCGTCAGCGGCGCCAAGCGCGAACCAGCACCGAAAGGTCGCCCACGACAGCGGCTACGTATTCACCAGCCCAGGCGGGCTACCTGTCCATCCGGGCTACCTCACCCAGCGTCTACGGCTGCAGGTCAACCGGGCCGAACTGCCACCCATCCGGCTGCACGACCTGCGACACGGAGCCGCAGCGTCGGTTCGATCCACGCCCGTACGATGGGCGGCGGCTGCGCGCGGTCGAGGCGTACGGCAAGCACCTCCTCTACCACCTCGACGACAGCCCGACCCTGCACGTGCACCTCGGCATGCGCGGGCTCTTCCTGCGCTACGACGACCCGGCCGTCACCCCCCGCGCCGGGGTCCGGCTACGGCTGGCCGGAGCCGCCGTCGCGTACGACCTGATCGCCCCGATCCGCTGCGAACCGCTCCCGGCCGACGGTGAGCGGGCGCTGCGTGCCTCGCTCGGGCCGGATCCGCTGCGCGCCGATGCCGACCCGCAGGAGGCGGTCCGCCGGTTGGCCGCCACGCGGGCCCCGGTCGGCGCCGCGCTGCTCGACCAGGCGGTGTGGGCCGGCGTCGGCAACGCCTGGCGGGCCGAGCTGCTCTTCCTCGCCGGGCTGGACCCGAACCGCAGGGACGTCGGGCCGCGGGCGGGCAGGGTGCTGTGGGACCTCGCGGTGCGATACCTGACCCTGGGCCGCGACGCCGGCCAGGTGATCAGCGACCCGACCGCCCCCGATGAGCGGTGGGTCTACAAGCGGCAGGCGTGCCGACGCTGCGGCGCCCCGGTGTGGGTGTGGGAGCTGGCGGCCGCTCAGCCTACGCCTGCCCGGTCGACCAGCCCCGAACATGAGAGACCCATCAGCCGCCGCCCGGACCGCAAAGACATGCCCCCCGCACCCTGCGTCCGAGGTCTCTGCCCGGCTGGTCGAGATTGGCGAACTTGTTGCCAGAGACCTTGCCGTTATCTCAGCGGTCATCTCGAGAGGCGAGCTTGTCGACCTCTGATCCGCGAGGTCACCCAGCCTGGGCGCAATTCACACCTCGTCGTCTTCTGCGAGGACTACCGATCCGGGCGTGACGATCCTCGTCCTCGGCAGTGACCGGCCGGGTCTCGTAGGCTCGGGCAGTGGAGAGCAGTCGAGGGCGGATCATGGCGCAGATGTTGGATGCGGCGGAGAACGCCTCGCCGGTCGAGGCGGTCGAGGCGGTCACCCGGGAACTCGGTACGGCGTTGGGGGCACGTACCGTCGCGTTCTTGATCGCGGACCTCAGCGGTCGGGCGCTGGTCCGGTTGGCCCACGTGCCGCTCGACGGTGCCGGTGAGGGACGCCGGGCCGGTGATGAGGTCGCCACGGTGATGCCGTTCGACGGGGGCCCCGCCGAGCAGGCGCTACGCACCCAGACGGTGCAGGTTGTTCCGCAGCCTGACGGGTGGATGGTGTTGGCGCCGGTGACCGACCGCGGTGAGGCGATCGGCCTGCTCGAGATGATCCTGCCGGACGAGCCCGCCCCGCGAGCGCTGCAGGAGATCACCCGCACGGCGCACCTGTTGGCGTTCGTGGTGATCGCCAACCGGCGGCACACCGATCTGTTCGAGTGGGGGCAACGCACCACCCCGTTCACCCTGTCCGGGGAGATCCAGCGCCGGCTGCTGCCCGCCTCGTTCACGTGTGAGGCCAGCGCGTTCACCCTGTCCGGGTGGCTGGAACCCGCGGCGAGTATCGGCGGGGACACCTTCGACTACAGCCTCGCCCGCGACGTGCTGCACTTCAGCGTCACCGACGCGATGGGCCACGGGGTGGCCAGCGCCTTGACGGCCACCCTGGGCGTGGGCAGCCTGCGCAACAGCCGCCGCCGCGGGGTCGGTCTGGTGGAGCAGGCCGAAGCCGCGAATGCCGACGTGGCCGAACACGCCACCGTGCCCGGCAGCTACCTGACCGCGGTCCTCGCCGTCTCGACCTGCGCACCGGGGTGTGCGCGCTGCTCAACGCCGGGCACGTGCCGCCGCTGCTGGTACGCGACGGAGACACCCGGGCGCTGCCGCTACCGGCCAACTTCCCCCTGGGTATGTTCGCCGGCGCCGGACACCGCGCTGGCGAGATCGAGCTGCGGCCGGGCGACCGTTTGGTAGTGCTCACCGATGGCATGCGGGAGCGCAACGCCGCCGACCTGGATCTACCGACCATGTTGCGGTCGATCACCGGTTTACATCCACGCGAGGCTGCCCGGGTGTTGGCCGACGCCGTACTCGAGGTCAGCGGACCGGTACTGGCCGATGACGCCACCCTTTTCATCCTCGACTGGCACAGCGGGCATAGCGAGGAACGGCGTACCAGCGCCGGCGCCGACCAGGCACGCGCCAGCACCGCGCTGCCCGACTGACTACCGCCCTGTCGCGTCGTCCGTGGATGGCACATCGGCTTCAGCCGCCTGCACACTGTCATAAACATGGATCACTCGATCCACCGACGTGACCGTCAGGACCCTGCGCACGGCGGGCTGCACCGCGGCGAAGCTCAACCGACCGCCGACGTCACGCAACGCCTTGAACATCACCACCAGCGCACCCAGCCCGCTGGAGTCCATGAACCCCACCCCGGCCAGATCCACCACCACCTGTCGGTCACCGGCGTCGACCAACCGTTGCAGGCCCTCGCGCAACTGCGGGGACGTCGCCATGTCCAGCTCGCCGCGCGCCTCGAGCACGGTGCAACCCCGGCCCGGCCGCACCGACAGCAGCAGATCCACAACAGCCTCCCCACGCCGATGATCCCCGCCTACCATATGCTGCCGGCAGGTGAACCGCCGTCGGCCGGCGTACGTCGCGCCGGCACCCTGACCGTTTCGCCTCAGCAGAACCGGGGTAGGGCTGATCACCACCGGAGCATCGCGCCTCAGGGTGACGCGGTAGTCCGACGGTTCAGGTACGGGCCGGGGAGGAGCTATGCAGTGCGGGTGAGCATGACCCTGTCACTCCCGCGGCAACCGTCGTCGGTGACCCGCGCCCGCCACGTACTCACCACCCTGCTGAGCCTCACCGATGTCGCCGAGGACTCCCGTGGCCACCTCGCCGTGCTGATCAGCGAGGCGTGCGCCAACGCGGTGCTGCACGCCGATCCCGACAGCGTCGTCGACATCACCATCGTCATCGACGACGACGTCTGCCTGCTCGAGGTCGGCAACCGCGGCAGCACCCCCAACGGCGCTGGCCTCGACGCCGAACTCCCCGCCCCGCTCACCGTCGGCGGGCGTGGACTGCCCCTGATCGCCGCCCTCGCCGACACCGCCGCCTTCGTCGCCGGGCCACCGAACCAGGTACTGCTCCGCATCACCAAACACCTCACCGACGCACGAACAGTACCGATCCGATAACCGGCTGCCGCACCGGACGCCCTCGCCATCCGCCGAGCCCGAGCCAGGTGGCCGGCCTTCGATGGGGGCGCCTCGCGGTTGGCGGCCGCAATGGGAAGAGGTGCGACGAGCAGGAGTACGGCCGGCAGGGCCGAGGTGGTTCGCGCTGGCGAGCCAGTCGGCTCACCGCCCGCCGACGACCTCACCCGTCAGTGTGCCGCGTCCCATGCTGCTGGTTCTGGTTCTGCCGGAGGGCTTCCTCGAGTTGGTCCTCGAGGATGATGATCCGGCAGGCGGCCTCCAGGGCGGTGCCCTGGTCGACCATCTCCCGGGCCCGCGCGGCCAGGCGAAGCTGGTAGCGGGAGTAGCGGCGGTGCCCGCCGGTAGAGCGGTGTGGGTTGATCAGTTTCGCCTCGTCCAGGCGGCGCAGGAAGTCCTGCGTGGTACCGAGCATCTCCGCGGCCTGGCCTATCGTGTAGGCCGGGTAGTCCTCGTCGCCGAACATGTCATCGGGGTTCTGCCCCATGCCACCTCCACGTCGAGGGCCCCGGCGCGTAAGCGCCGGGGCCCAGGGTTTACGGGTCAGAACACCATCTGCCGACAGGAACGTCGGCTTGTCATATCCGCACCAGCCGCAACGGACGGCTTCGGGTGCGAGGATCGCGTATGCGTGACCGGAGACCACCTCTCGTTCGATGGAAACTGCGGTGTCCGCCCGGCCTGACATGACGGCCGACGGCGGGCGATCCAACGGTGTACGGCCCTCCCTTTCCTCTGCTACTTCTTTCCCTTGCTGACGTACGGTCCGCCGGTGTCGGAGCCCCACGCGACTTCCTGGCCCCCACACGTACAGCGGACAACAGGTGGAGCCCCAGAAGAGCCTTGGCCCCACCTGCACCCCGGCTCGCATCACGCCGGGCTGTGCTTCTACTGCCTTCCGTAGAGGGAACGATGGATCATGTTCCGCTCCTCGCCGCCCGTCGTGCTCTCACGGCCGGACAGCCCGTCTACGTCTTGACGGATCTTTACTCTCAACTCGAAGAAGAGTATGCCACACCGCAGACGATGTCTAGTCTTCTCGGCCTAGATTTGCTGGTCGCCGCCCATCAGAATGGCTGACCTGCCGAGTCTCTACGCGAGTTGTCGCAACCGCTCTCCCGATCGACGCTTGGCATGGCCGTGACGGCTCTCTCGCCCGCCGGGAATCCCCCGACGCCTAGAGCGGCATGGTGGCGATCACCACTTCCGACGAACTCTCCCCTGACGGAAGGGTAGGTTCGGTGTCGGTCATCGAGGCGAAGCCGGATGGCCGTCTGGGGCGGACGAATCGCGTCCGAGGCGATGACGCCTAGCGGCCGGCCAACCGGCTGCCGCCGATCTCCGAGTAGCCGCCCCCGTCCCGATCCGGGGCCGGAACTGTGCGCGTCCGAGGGGCGCCCGAGTGGAAATGGCTGTATGTCTTCTGTGCTGTCCGCGGTCAACCGGCCGCGTCTGTCCCGTCCGTCCTGGCTGTCACCGAAGGTGTTCCGCACCGAGGTCCTCGCCGGCCTGGTCGTCGCCCTGGCGCTGATCCCCGAGGCGATCTCCTTCTCGATCCTGGCCGGGGTCGACCCCCGGGTGGGGCTGTTCGCCTCGTTCACCATGGCCGTCACCATCGCGATCTGCGGCGGCCGGCCGGCGATGATCTCCGCCGCGACCGGCGCCATCGCCCTCGTCGTCGCGCCCCTGGCCAAGAAGTACGGATTGGACTACCTAATCGCGGCGGTGATCCTCGGCGGCGCGATCCAGATCGTGCTGGCGGTGCTCGGGGTGGCGAAACTGATGCGGTTCATCCCGCGCAGCGTCATGGTCGGCTTCGTCAACGCCCTCGCCATCCTGATCTTCGCCGCCCAGGTCCCGCACCTGCTCGGCGTGCCGTGGCTGGTCTACCCGCTCGTCGCCGTCGCCCTGGCGATCATGGTCGGACTCCCCCGCCTCACCCGCGCGGTCCCCGCGCCGCTGGTCGCCATCGTGCTGCTGACCGTGGTCACCGTGTTCGTCGGGGTGGCCGTGCCGACGGTCGGCGACGAGGGCGTCCTGCCGGACAGCCTGCCCACCCTCGGGCTTCCGCAGATCCCCTGGACCCTGGACACCCTCACCCTGATCGCCCCCTACGCCCTGGGCGTGGCACTGGTCGGGCTGATGGAGTCGCTGATGACCGCCAAGCTCGTCGACGACATCACCGACACCCACTCCAACAAGACCCGAGAGGCCTGGGGCCAGGGCGTCGCCAACATCGTCACCGGCTTCTTCGGCGGCATGGGCGGGTGCGCCATGATCGGTCAGACGATGATCAACGTGAAGGCGTCCGGTGCGCGTACCCGGCTGTCGACCTTCCTGGCCGGCGTGTTCCTCCTGGTTCTGGTCGTCGCGCTCGGTGACGTGGTCGCGGTCATCCCGATGGCCGCTCTGGTCGCCGTGATGAGCATCGTGGCGGTGTCGACCTTCGACTGGCACTCCGTCGCCCCGGCGACGCTGAAGCGGATGCCCTACGGCGAGACGATCGTCATGCTGGCCACCGTCGCGACCACCCTGGCCACCCACAACCTGGCCGTCGGCGTCGTCGTCGGTGTGCTCACCGCCATGGTGATCTTCGCTCGTCGGGTCGCCCGTCTGGTCGAGGTCACCAGCGTTCTTGACCCGGACGGCACCACCCGGATCTACTCCGTGCATGGTGAGCTGTTTTTCGCCTCCAGCAACGACCTCGTCGGTCAGTTCGACTACGCCGACGACCCCGGAAATGTCGTGATCGACATGGCCCACGCCCATGTCTGGGACGCCTCCTCCGTCGCCGCGCTGGACGCGATCAGCACGAAGTACGCCGCCCGGGGCAAGACCGTCGAGATCGTCGAGCTGAACACGCCCAGCGCCCGCATCCACGACACCCTCGCGGGGCAGCTCGGAGTCGGCCACTGATGGCCGCTGCCAGCCGCAGCGCCGAGCCGGAGCACGCCTCCGGCCCGGCCTCGGCTCGTTTGATGCAGATCGGGGAGGCCGCCGAACGGGTCGGGCTCAGCATCCGCACCATCCGCCACTACGAGGAGGCCGGCCTGATCGTCCCCAGCGCGCGCAGCGAAGGCGGCTTCCGGCTGTACACCGAATCCGACCTCGACCGTCTCGCCGTGGTCAAGCGGATGAAGCCCCTCGGCTTCACCCTCGACGAGATGCGGGATCTCCTCACCGTCCTTGACGCCCTCGACACCGCCACCGACCGCAGCGAGCTGCTCGACCGGCTGGGCATGTTCCACACCGCCGCCACCACCCGCGTCACCGCGCTACGCGACCAACTCGCCCTGGCCGAAGGCTTCGCTGGCACGCTCCGCGCAAAGCTCGACCCCCACACCGGCCCAACCGCCTGACCCCCGCCGAGCCGGTTGCCGACCACAGCGCGTCCGTCAGCGGCGGACTGCCGTCGGTCCGCGCCCGGCCGGTCACACCCCGGCCGCACCGATATCGGACGGTGATCGCCGTGGACGGGAAAACGCTGCGGGGAGCCCGCCGTGCCGACGGCGGTCAGGTTCATCTGCTGTCCGCGCTGGACACCAGCACCGGCATCGTCCTGGCCCAGGTCACCGTCAGCGCGAAGAGCAACGAGATCCCCGCGTTCGCACCGCTGCTCGACGCGGTCGAGTCAGTGTTGGGCAGCCTGACCGGTCTGCTGTTCATCGCCGACGCCTTATCCCGATATCGGGATAATGCGCCTTATGCCGATGTCGCCGTTATGCCGACCTCGTCAATCAAAGTCCATGTCGCTGGCCGTAGCTGGTGGGAGCAGGTCGGCATAATCGGTAACCATCAGGACGGGAGAAGCGGCTCAGGGCGCAGATGCTCTGCACCCTGAACGCACTGCTCATGCTGGCGGATTCCGTTGCGCTTCACCGAACTCAGGTATCGAGCGTGTCCGTGTTCCGATGCAT
The DNA here is from genome assembly GCA_016802835.1 of Micromonospora sp. ATA32. GTDB lineage: Bacteria > Actinomycetota > Actinomycetes > Mycobacteriales > Micromonosporaceae > Micromonospora. The sequence continues at coordinate 13,063 of JAEVHO010000121.1, forward strand.
GGGCAGAGCCCGGCCACGCAGAGCGATGGTCTAGCCGGGCTGGATTATGCCGACCTAACCGCCGTGGTCACCGTCCCACCACGGTGACCACGGATCGGCCCCGGCATAACGAAGACCTCGGCATAAGACGCCCTGCACACCCAGACCGCCCACGCCGAGGAGATCGCCGCCCGCGGCGCCCACCTGATGATCCCGACGAAAGGCAACCAACCCACCCTGTTCAAGCA
>JAEVHO010000122.1 GCA_016802835.1 Micromonospora sp. ATA32
CCCGGACCGGCCGGCGTCGGTCGTGCCGTGACCACCCCGCGCACGGTGGAGTTCGAGCCGACGCGGAACATCGCGATCGGCCCGGAGACGCCGTGGGGGATCGCGGGGCCGCTCACCGATCTGCTGCCCGGCACGACCACCGCTCGGTACGCCGCGACCGAGGTGCCCGCCGACCCGACCGCCGGGACTGCCGGCCGGCCGGTCGTGCTGGTCGTGCGCGACCTGCACCGGCACGACTGGATGCGGGCGGCGGTGGCCCGGGCACTGGCCATCCGGCCGGACGCGGTGGTGGTGGAGCTGGGCGTCCCGGAACTCGTCACCGGCGCGGTGCACGTCGCCACCCACGGCGCCACCCGGGCCGCCGCCCGGGCCGCCGCCGAACTCCTCACCGGCCGCTGACCCCTCCCGGGCACCCCGCGTGAACTAATCGGCGACCAGGTCGGCGTATTCGGGGTGGCGGTCCATGAAGGCGGCCACGAAGGTGCACTCCGGCACCAGCCGCCCGCCGCGCTCCCGGATCTGGTCCAGGGTGCCCCGGACCAGCGCGCTGCCGACGCCCATGTCCCGGAACTGCGGATCCACCTCGGTGTGGGTGAAGACCAGCACCTCGCCGCGCGGCTCGTACGCGGTGAACCCGGCCAGCGCGTCGTCGACCAGGATCTCGAACCGGTGCCGGGCGGGGTTGTCCTCGACCAGGAAGCTCACCCGGCCATTCTGCCCCCGAACCCGGCGAGCCGGTCCAGTTCGGCCAGCAACCGGTCCACCTCGTCGGCGGTGTTGTAGTGGTAGACGCTGGCCCGGACCGCCCCGCCGCTGTTCCGCAGCCCCATGGCCTGGAAGTACTCGTAGGCGTAGTAGTCGCCGGAGGAGAGACAGAGACCGGCCGCGCCGAGCGCCGCCGCGGTCTGCGCCGGGGTGAAGCCGGCCAGCCGGAACGACACCGTCGGGCAGCGTCGCGCGGGTGAGCCGTACACGGTGACCGCCGGCCGCGTGGCCAGCCCGGCGAGCAGCCGGTCGAAGACCGCCTCCTCGTGCGCCTGCGCGGCGGCCAGACCGGCTTGGATCCGCTCCCGCCGGCCGCCCTGCGCCGCCGGGTCCAGCCCGGCCAGGTGGTCCACCGCGGCCGTCACCCCGGCCAGCAGCGGGAAGCTCGGCGTTCCGTACTCGAACCGGTCCGGCACGGCCTCGGAGAGGGGAGCAGCTTCGCGGGGCGCAGCGTCTCCCAGCGGCCGGGTCGGCCACCATCGCGGCCAGGTGCGGGCCCGACCACTTGTAGGCGCGGTGACCAGGAACGTCGGCGCCGAGCGAGGCGAGGTCGGTCGGGCCGTGCGGCACGGCATGCACCCCGTCGACGCAGACCAGCGCGCCGGCCGCGTGCGCGGTCTTCGCGATCGCCGCCACGTCGGGCACGGTGCCGATGGCGTTGCTGCCGGCGGTCACCGCGACCAGCCGGGTGCGCTCGCCGACCAGGTCGGCGTACTGGCCGGTGGGCAGGTCACCGGTGTCCCGGTCGAACTCGGCCCAGCGGACGGTGGCCCCCGCCGCCTCGGCCGCCTGGACCCACGGCCGCACGTTGGCGTCGTGGTCCAACCGGGAGACCACCACCTCGTCGCCCGGACGCCAGCTGGCGCCGAGCGTCCGGGCCAGGGTGTAGGTGAGCGCGGTCGTGCTGGGGCCGAGCACCACCCCGGCGGGTTCACCGCCTAGCAGGTCGGCGACCGCCGACCGGGCGGCGGCCACCATCTCCAGCGACCGCCGGCCGGGTACGAACGCCGTGCTGCGGTTGCCGATCGCGGTACGCATCGCGTCGGCGACCGCGTCGATCACCGGGGCGGCGGTCTGGGTGCCCCCGGCACCGTCGAAGTGGACGTGTCCCTCGGCCAGCGCGGGGTAGGCGGCCCGGACCCGGGCGATGTCGAACGGCATGCCGGGGACCCTAGCGCGGGACCGGTGATGATCACCGCCGAGGCGGGGGTCGCCCTGGTCTCGTACCCTTGGCCGGGTGACGAACCGATCCGCTATTCCCCCGCTGACCCCCACCCGCCGGGCCGCCGGCCTGCTGGCCGGCCTGGCGCTCGGCGTAGCCGTGCTGGCCGGATGCAGCTCGGAGGGTGCCTCCACCGACTGCGGCCTGGACGCCTGCACGGTCACCTTCGACCGTGGCGTCGAGGCGAGCGCCACCATCCTCGGCGTCGAGGCCAAGCTGATCGGCGCGCAGGGCGACCAGGTGACCGTGGAGGTCGCCGGCGAGCAGCTGTCGCTGACCGTGGGGCAGCAGGCGACCGAGGTGGGTGGCTTCGCGGTCACGCTGGACAGCGTCACCGACGACCAGGTCAAGATCCGCGTCGCCAGGAATGCCAGCAGCTGACAGCGCCCGGGCGGCGCTGGGTCGACGTTTGGAAATCTTCGTACCGGGAGATTGTGCCGACATGTCACTCACCCGGAACGCCCAAGCCACCGCCGCCCGTACGGCGGACAGCCGGTGGCTGGAACTACTCGCCCGGGCCGGTTTCATCGGCTACGGCATCGTGCACCTCCTGTTCGCCTGGCTGGCGCTGCAGATCGCATTCGGCAAACCGGGCGAGAACGGCGACCAGTCGGGCGCCCTGCGTACCCTCGCCGCCCAGCCGCTGGGCAAGACCCTGGTGATCGCGGTCGCCGTCGGCCTGCTCGCCATGGCCATCTGGCAGGGCCTGGAGGCGGCCGTCGGGCACCGCGCCGAGCGGGGCCGGGAGCGGCTCATGGAGCGGCTCGCCTCCGCCGGCCGGACGCTCGTCTACCTGTACTTCGCCTGGACCGCGTTCAAGGTGTTCAAGGACGCCGGCTCGAACAGCGCCGACCAGCAGGAGGCGCTCACGGGCAAGCTGATGACCTCCACCGGCGGTCGCTGGCTGGTCGGGCTGGCCGGTCTCGTGCTCGCCGCCATCGGCATCGGCCTGGTCATCTACGGGCTCAGGAAGAAGTTCGAGAAGCACCTCAAGACCGTGCAGATGAGCCGCACGGCGCACACGCTGATCCGCCGGCTCGGCATGGCCGGCTACGCCGCCAAGGGCGCCGCGTTCGCCATCGCCGGGATCCTGGTCGTCGTCGCCGCGGTGAAGTACGACCCGGAGAAGGCCCGTGGCCTGGACGCAGCGCTGCGCACCCTGCGGGACCAGTCCTCCGGCGCCGTGCTGCTGGCGCTGATGGCCCTCGGTATCGCCGCCTTCGGGGGGTTCTGCTTCTTCCAGTCCCGGTACCGCAAGGTCTGACCTGGTCGATGCCGGATTCGCCGGGCACCATTGGGCTTTTGCCCGAAGCATCACCGCCCGGCGAAGGGAGCACACCTGTGCAGAGCTACCTCGAGACGATCGTCGTCGCACTCGGTGCGGCGGCGATCGCGCTGCTGCTCGTCGAGGTGGTGCACCGGGTGGTCCGCCGGCTCGGCCGGCGCTCGCTGCTGATGACCGAGCTCACCGAGCACGCCCATCGCCCGTTCCAGGTGTCCACCACCATCCTCGCCGTCCGGTTCGCGGTCCGGCTCAGCACCGGGTACGCGGTCGGCACGTCGTGGCGGGACGTCGTGCTGCACCTGCTCGTGCTCGCCGTCGTCGCCAGCGCCGCCTGGCTGGTCGCCGCGCTGCTGGTGGTGATCGAGGACACGGCGCTGGCCCGGTTCCGGATGGACGTGCCGAACAACCGGCACGTCCGCCGGGTGCGTACCCAGGTGGTGCTGCTGCGCCGGCTCACCATCGCGGTGATCGTCGTGCTCGCCGTGGGCGTGATGCTGATGACCTTCCCCGCCGTCCGGCGTCGGCGCCGGCGTGCTCACCTCCGCCGGTGTGGTCGGTGTGGTCGCCGCGCTGGCCGCGCAGAGCCTGCTCGGCAACGTCTTCGCCGGCCTCCAGCTCGCCTTCAGCGACGCGGTACGCCTCGACGACGTGGTGGTCGTCGAGGGGGAGTGGGGCCGGATCGAGGAGCTCACCCTCAGCTACGTGGTGGTCCAGATCTGGGACGACCGGCGGCTGATCCTGCCCACCTCGTACTTCACCAGCACCCCGTTCGAGAACTGGACCCGGAGCGAGGCCGCCCTGCTCGGCACCGCCGAGTTCGACGTGGACTGGGCCATCCCGGTGCAGTCGATGCGCGAGGAGCTGCGTCGGATGGTCGAGGGGACGGACCTCTGGGACGGCCGGGTCTGCGTGCTCCAGGTGACCGACGCGACCGGTGGCATGATCAAGGTGCGGGCGCTGGTCAGCGCGGCCGACGCCGGCAGCCTGTGGGACCTGCGCTGCCTGGTCCGTGAGCACCTGGTCGGCTGGGTCCGGGACCACCGGCCCACCGCCCTGCCGCGGATGCGGACCGAGATCGGCGACGCCGAGAGCAGCCTGCCCTGGCAGTGGGTGCGGCCCGGGCGGCCGGTCCGCCGGCCGCAGGACTCCGACATGCCGGACGACGCCCGGGTCTTCGGCGGCAGCGACGACGGTGACGCCCGCAGCGAGGCCTTCGTCGGCCCCGAGGATCCCGCCGAGGCGCGCCGCTAGTTCTTCCCGGCTCGCTGTCGGTGGGTAGGTCTACCGTCGATGGACACGGGAGCCCACCGGCGTGAGGGAGACCATGACCACACCTCGAGACCGTGCTGTCGGGCCTCGGGGTCGGGCGACTCGTCGTCGTCGGCGCGCAGACCGATGCCTGCATCCGTTCGACGCTCCACGGCGCGCTCGTCAGGGGGTACGACGCGACCCTGGTCAGCGACGCCCACACGACGGAGGACCAGACGTCATGGGGGGCGCCGCCGCCGGACCAGGTCATCGCGCACACGAACCTGTACTGGACCTACCAGACGGCGCCGGGGCGGACGGGCGGGACGGTCGAGACCAAGAAGGTCGACTTCGGCGGCGCGTCCTGAAGCCCGTGCGACGCGTCCGGAACGCCTCGGGACGGCACCGGTCCACGTCGTCGGGCCAGGGTGAGCGGTGCCCCGGGCCGCCGTGTCACGCGGCCAGCCGGCTCCCCCGTGTCCGTCGGGGCGCCGGGTCGCCGGATCGGCACGTGACCTACCGCCGCCGCAGGCGTTGCACCTGTGCGGGGACGTCGCTGTCCGGCCGGCCCGCGCGCCCCGGCACGTTTGGCGGGGCCATTCCTGGGGACCTGCTGCCCGACACCTGTTCTCCGGCCGTGCCGTCAAGGCCCGGCGCGCCGACGGGACGACGGGCGACGGCGGTCGGTCCGACCGACCGCCCGGCGCAGGATTGACGGGCGGCGACTCCGGGCATACAGCGCGGTGATGATGAAAGGAGGACAGCATGGCTGACGTCGCGAATCACAGCACGTCTCGGACCGGGAGCGAGCCGTCCACCGCGGAGCTGGTGCAGCGGGCCACCGAGCAGGTCTCCCGCCTGGTGCGGGACGAGCTCGCGCTGGCCCGGGCGGAGCTGACGCAGAAGGGCAAGCACGCCGGCATCGGAATCGGCCTCCTCGGCGGTGGCGGAGCGCTGGCGCTCTACGGCCTCGGCGCGCTGGTGGCGGCCGCGGTGCTGCTGCTGGCGCTGGTGATGCCCGGGTGGCTGGCCGCGTTGATCGTGGCGGTGGTGCTCTTCGTCCTGGCCGGGATCCTCGCCCTGGTCGGCAAGAAGCAGGTCAGCCAGGCGGTCCCGCCGGTTCCGCAGGCGACGGTGCGCAGCGTCCGGGCGGACGTCGACACCGTGACCGCCGCGGTGAAGGACAGGGGACGGGCATGACGGGAAACGGGCACGGCGACGCGGAGGCGCTCCGTGAGGAGATCCGGCGTACCCGCGTGGAACTCGGTGAGACGATGGAGGCGCTGGCCGCCAAGGCCGACGTCAAGGCCCGCCTGAAGGAGTCCGCCGGGCAGGCGAAGAAGCGGATGCGGGAGCAGGCAGCGCAGACCGTCGCCCGGGTGCGCGGGCAGGCGGCGGAGAAGGCCCAGGTGGTGCGCGGCCAGGCGGCGCAGAAGGCCGAGCTGGCCCGCGGCCAGGCGGCGCAGAAGGCCCAGGCCGCCCGCGGCCAGGCGCACGAGCGGGGCGAGGCCGTCCGGCGGAACCCGGCTCCGTGGGCCGCAATTGCGGTCGGTGCGGTGGCGGGCGTCGTGGTGCTGCTGATCGTCCGGGGGAGGCGCAGGTGAGCAAGCGCATCGGGAGGACCGCGTACAAGCCTGTGGGGGTGCTGCTCGGTCTGGCCGCGGGCACGGTGGCCGGCGCGATCTTCCGGCAGGTCTGGAAGGTCACCGCGGGCGACGGCGAGGCGCCGGACGCGACCGACGAGGACCGTGGCTGGGGCGAGATCCTGGCGGCGGCGGCCCTGCAGGGCGCCATCTTCGCGGTCGTCCGGGCCGCCGTGGACCGGGGCGGTGCGGTCGGCGTACGCCGGCTGACCGGTCGCTGGCCCAACTGAGACGAACGATCCGGCCCCTTCCCCGCATCGACGGGGGAGGGGGCCTTTCGCATGGCCGGGCCGGCCCGCCCAGCGGATCTTAGGCTTCCGTCAGGTCACATGTCGGAGAATTTCGTCGCGGAGTCTGTGCAGATTTTTCGCTACGTGGTTTGCTGTTTCACGCTGTTGAGAGATGGCGTGGGTTGAGAGAAGTCTCCGGCACGGGGGCCGCCTCAGGCGCCGCTGCTCGAAACGGCCAATCGGCCGCACGGCGTGCTCGGCCGCCAGTTTTAGAAGGAGATTCACATGGCGCAGGGAACCGTGAAGTGGTTCAACGCAGACAAGGGCTTCGGCTTCATCACCGTCGACGGCGGGGGTGCTGACGTGTTCGTCCACTTCTCGGCCATCCAGTCCAGCGGCTACCGCTCGCTGGAGGAGAACCAGCGGGTGGAGTTCGAGATCGCTCAGGGCCAGAAGGGCCCGCAGGCGGAGCAGGTCCGCCCCATCTGAGCAGTGCCGCCGGCAGCCGCCGGCCACTGGGATGATCCGGCCCCGGATCGATGTGAAGCCCCGTGTTCCCCAGGGATGCGGGGCTTTCCGCATCCCCGGGGAGCAGGTCGGCGCGGACAGCGGGGTCCGGCTCGCCGAGCCGGTGACGTCGGTCAGGGCCGGCGGCGGCGGGCGCGCAGCCCGAGCCAGAGCACGGTGACCCCGACCAGGACCACGATCGGCCCGATCACCGCCCAGAGCCGCTGGTCGGTCATCACGCTGCCGCCGACATAGCCGAGCCCCTGCACCGTCCACACCGCACCGACGACGACGGCCAGCAGACCGAGCGTGAGCGGAAGCCAGCCCTTCATCGATGTCCCCTCTGCCGGCCCGGCGGCACGGCACCCCCGTCCAGGATGCGGGTCGGCGGCGCCGGACGCGAGCACCGAGGTGCCGGCGCCGTCACCACCGGTCGTGCACCCGCGGCCGGATCAGCTCGTCGTAGGTGTCCCGGACCGCGGCCCGTTCCGCATCGGACAGCGGCGGCAGGCCCGCCGCCGCGGTGTTGCCCCGCGCCTGGTCGGCGTTGCGGGCGCCGGGGATGACCACGGTGACGCCGGGCTGGTCGAGGATCCAGCGCAGGGCGAACTGGGCCATCGTGCGGTCCGTGCCGACCAGCGGGGCCAGCCGGCGTACGGCGGCCAGCCCGAGGTCGTAGTCGACCCCGGAGAACGTCTCGCCGACGTCGAAGGACTCGCCGTGCCGGTTGAAGGCGCGGTGGTCGTCGGCGGGGAAGGTGGTGTGCTCGTCGTACCTGCCGGAGAGCAGGCCGCTGCCCAGGGGCACCCGGGCGATGATGCCGACCCCGGCTGCGGCGGCGGCCGGCAGCACCCGGTCGAGGGGCTTGTGCCGGACCGCGTTGAGGATGATCTGGACGCTCACCACGCCGGGCCGGGCGATCGCCGCGAGGGCCTGGTCGCAGGTCTCCACGCTGACCCCGTACCCGGCGACCCGCTCCTCGGCGACCAGGGTGTCCAGCGCGTCGAAGACCGCGTCGCTGTCGAACACCGGGGTCGGCGGGCAGTGCAGCTGCACCAGGTGCAGGGTATCCATCCACAGGTTGGCCCGGGAGCGGTCGGTCCAGGCCCGGAAGTTCTCCAGGGTGTACGCCTCCGGCGTCTGGTCGACCCGGCGGCCCATCTTGGTGGCCACCGTCAGCCCCGCGTCGGGGCGGGTCCGCAGGAACCGGCCGATCAGCCGCTCGCTGCGGCCGTCGCCGTAGACGTCGGCGGTGTCGATGAAGGTGACTCCGGAGTCCACCGCGGCGGTCAGGACGGCCATGGCGGCGCTGTCGCTGACCCGACCCCAGTCGGCGCCGAGCTGCCAGGCGCCCAGTCCGACGATGCCGACCTGTCGACCGAGCCGGTCGAAGCTGCGCTGTTCCATCCGAGCGAGCCTAGTGATCCCCTTGCGGGGTCGCGCGACGGGCCGTACCTTCAAACAAGACGAACGTACGGTTTGGGAGGCTGTCATGTGGGATCCGGCGACGTACCTGCGTTACGGCGACGAGCGGTCACGGCCGTTCCACGACCTGGTCGCCCGCGTCCCGGCCGACCGGCCCCGCGCGGTGGCCGACCTGGGCTGCGGTCCCGGCAACCTCACCGCCACCCTCGCGGACCGCTGGCCGGCCAGCCGGATTGCCGGCATCGACTCCTCGGCGGAGATGATCGAGCGAGCCGCGGCCCTGGACGTCCCGGTCACGTTCGCCGTCGGCGACGTCCACGACTGGCAGCCGGCGTCGGACGTCGACGTGGTCGTCTCCAACGCGGTGCTCCAGTGGGTGCCCGGCCACCGCGAGCTGCTCACCCGCTGGGCCCGTGAGCTGCCCGCCGGGGCCTGGCTGGCGGTGCAGGTGCCGGGCAACTTCGACGCGCCCTCGCACCGGGCACTGCGCGAGGTCGCCGGACGGTCGCCGTGGCGTGCGGAGCTGGCTCCGCTGCTGCGCGAGGCGCCGGTCGGCGACGCCGTCGACTACGCGTCGCTGCTGGGCGATGCCGGTTGCGCCGTCGACGCCTGGGAAACTACGTACGTGCACCTGCTGCCCGTCCGAGCCGAGGCCGACCACCCCGTGCTGACCTGGATGGAGGGCACGGCGCTGCGCCCGGTCCGGGCCGCCCTGGGCGCCGCCGGCTGGGCCGATTTCCGGGCCCAGCTGGGGGTGGAGCTCACCCGGGCCTACCCGGTCCGGCAGGGTCAGGTGTACTTCCCGTTCCGCCGCGTCTTCTTCGTCGCCCGTACCGGCGCCCGCGCAGAGGAGAACCTGTGACCGACCTGTCCACCTTCATCGCCGGACTGCCCAAGGTGGAGCTGCACGTGCACCACGTCGGCTCCGCCTCGCCCCGGATCGTGTCCGAGCTGGCCGCCCGGCACGAGGGCCGCAGCCCAGTGCCGGCGGACCCGGCCGCGCTCGCCGACTACTTCGCGTTCCGCGACTTCGCCCACTTCATCGAGGTCTACCTGAGCGTGGTGGACCTGATCCGGGACCCGGAGGACGTCTGGATTCTCACCCACGAGGTGGCCCGGGAGTTGGCCCGTCAGCAGGTCCGGTACGCGGAGCTGACGGTCACCCCGTACTCGCACGTGCACCGGGGCATCCCCGCCCCGGCGTTCTGCGAGGCGATCGAGGACGCGCGCAAGCGGGCCGAGGCCGACTTCGGCATCGCCCTGCGCTGGTGCTTCGACATCCCCGGTGAGGCCGGGCTGCCGGCCGCCGAGGAGACTCTCCGGATCGCGCTGCAGGAGCGCCCCGACGGTCTGATCAGCTTCGGTCTGGGCGGGCCGGAGATCGGCGTGCCCCGACCGCAGTTCAAGCCGTACTTCGACCAGGCGCGGGCGGCCGGGCTGCGCTCGGTGCCGCACGCCGGGGAGACCACCGGCCCGGAGACGGTCTGGGACGCCCTGCGTGAGCTGGGCGCGGAGCGGATCGGGCACGGCATCTCCGCCGCGCTCGACCCGGAGCTGCTCACCCACCTGGCCGAGCGGCAGATCGCGTTGGAGGTCTGCCCGACCTCCAACGTGCGGACCCGGGCGGTGGCCACCATCGAGGAGCACCCGTTGCCGCAGCTGGTCGAGGCGGGGGTGCTGGTCACCATCAACTCCGACGATCCGCCGATGTTCGGCACCACCCTCGACGACGAGTACGCGGTGGCCGCCCGGCTGCTCGGCGCGGGCCCGGACGGGCTGGCCGCGCTGGCCCGCAACGCGGTGACCGCGTCCTTCCTCGAGCCGGGGGAGAAGGCCCGGATCAGCGCCGAGATCGACGCCTACCTGGCGGCCTCGACCCGCTGACCGGGCGGGCCCGACCGGGCGGCCGGGCGACTGACCCGACGGCGTCGCCCGGTCAGCACGAGCCGCCGGCCGGCGGTGAGCCCGACGACACCGGTGAGCCCGACGACAGCGAGGACGGGCCGGGGAGGCTGCGGGCGCGGGAGCAAGGTGTGGGGGGACCGGACTCCCGCCGCGCGTCGTACTGCTCCGCCGGTTGGAGCTGGAACGGGCGTTCCCGCCGGCGGAACTGATGGGTTCGTCCCTGATCCTGTCAGTCCGCGGCGGGTGTGCCACCAGCGTTAACCCGGATCTAAGGAAGACTTGTGTTGGCCCACAGCCGGCCGCGCCGTCGCGCGCCGTGCCGGGGGAGAAGTCGCGCGCCGGGCCCGGGGAGGATCAGCCGTCGGAGGGGCGTTGGCGGGGCCACCGGCGGCGGGTGGTCTTCTGCTCCCGGGCCTCCCGGGCCATCCGGCCGACCAGCCCGAACCGGCTGACCTGCCGGGGGGTCGCCTCCGGGTCGGCCAGCAGCATCACCACGCTCGCCCCGCCGAGCCCGGCCCGGTCGATGCTCACCGAACCGTTGGCCTGCAACGCCACCCGCTTGGCGATGTCCAGCCCCAGGCCGGTGGAGCCCTGGTCGCTGGCGCCCCGGCGCAGGGCCCGATCCGGATTGGCGATGCCGGGGCCGGCATCGTCGATCCGGATCGCCACGTACCCGTCCCGTCGGGAGACCGCGACCTCGAACGCGGTGCCCTGCGGGGTGTAGCGGAAGACGTTGCCGATCACCGCGTCCAGCGCGGCGGCCAGCTCGGCGCGCGGCACCGGCACCGGAATGCGCAGCTGCGCGCCACTGACCCGGTGCGGCCGGTTCTGGTCGCCGGCCAGGGCCGCCCAGAACACCATCCGGTCCCGGACCACCTCGCTGACGTCGCACATGGCCGGGCCTGCCTCGTGGGCGACCGCCTTGCGGGTGGTCTTGATCAGCACGTCGATCTCACCCTCGAGGGTGACGATGGCCTGCCGGATGCGCCGGATCCCGCGCCGCCGGTCCAGCTCGGCCTCGCTGAACGTGCCCACGCTGGTGTCGTCGGACTCCAGCGCCTCGGCGTCGAGCCGCAGCACGGTCAACGGCGTACGCAGCCGGTGGGACAGGTCGGCGACGAGTTCCCGCTCGTCGGTGCGGGCCGCGACGAGGCGGTCCGCCATCCGGTTGAAGGCGTACCCGGCCTCGGCCAGCTCCCGCGGGCCGCTCGGCTCGACGCGTACCCCGAGATCGCCGTCGCCGACGGCGAGCGCGGCCTTGACCAGCTCCCGGGTCGACTCGACGGCCCGCGCCGCGACCCGGTCGACCACGATGACCGCGGCGCCGACCAACGCGAGCGCCACCGCCATGAGCAGCAGCCAGGTGCCACCGCCGCCCTCGTCGAGCGTGGCGTCGGGCACGAACACCTCGACCACGGCGACCCTGTCGCCGAGCACCACCGGGTCGAGCCGGAGCGCCCCGCCGGGCACGTCGGTGACCATCGAGCGCCGGTCCGCTGCGGCCTTGTCGAGGTCGGCGGCCCGGGCCCGGCCGGCGGATCCGTCGACGCCCAACCCGTGCACGACCGGACGGGTCGCCGGGTCGTCGCCGCTCGCCTCGACGGCACGGCGTACGACGGCGGGATCGGTGCTGACCGCGAGCGCGCCGGTGACCAGCGCGCTGCGCCGGGCGGCGTCGGCGAGGGTCTCCTCCCGCTGCTGGTCCCGCAGGCTGATCCCGAGCGGGATGAGGAAGGCGAGCGCGACGAGGGTGCACATGCCGGCCGTGAGCCAGGCCAGCGCCAGCCTCAGTCCGGTGCCACCAGCCGGAAGCCGACCCCCCGCACGGTGCGCAGGTAGCGCGGCTTCGCCGCGGACTCGCCCATTTTGCGGCGCAGCCAGTAGAGATGAACGTCGATGGTCTGATCCTCGCCGACCGATGGCTGCCGCCATACCTCCTCCAAGAGTTCCCGCCGGGACACTACCCGGCCGGGTCGTGCGGCGAGATACGCCAGCAGGTCGAATTCCTTGCGGGTCAGCGCCAGCGGCACCCCGTCGAGCAGGGCGCTGCGCTCGCCCACGTCGACCCGCAGCCCGCCCACACTGTGCACCGCCGGCTGGACCGTGCGGCTGGCCCGGCCGGCCCGGCGCAGCACGGTGGTGATCCGGGCGTCCAGGTGCGCGCCGGTGAACGGCTTGACCATGTAGTCGTCGGCGCCGGCCCGCAGCAGCCGGACGACGGACTGCTCGTCGTCCCGGGCGGTGGCGATGATGATCGGCACGTCGGTGATGCCGCGCAGCATCCGCAGCGCGTCGGAGCCGTCCAGGTCGGGCAGGCCGAGGTCGAGCACCACCAGATCGGGGGTCTCTGCGGCGACCCGGCGCAGCGCGTCCAGTGCCGTGCCGACGGCGTGCACCGCGTGCCCCCGGTCGCGAGGGACCGCAGCATCGCGCCACGTACGACGTGGTCGTCTTCGACCAGGAGCACGGTGGCCACGTCAGAACCGTACTTCCCGTGGCAAGTTGATCGCGTTGCGGCACACCCGCGAACGGGGCAAGCTGGCACTACCATGCCGTTCACGCTCTTCGCCGACACCCGCCTGGCGCTCGCCCGGGACAGCCTCGCCGGCCTGTCGGTCGGTGACGCCCTCGGTTCCCAGTTCTTCGTGCCCGGTCGGCGCCCCGCCGACCTGGCGGCCGGTCGGCTCCCTCCGCCGCCCTGGCGGTGGACCGACGACACGGAGATGGCCTGCTCCGTGGTGGACGTGCTCGCCGAGGCCGGGGGAGATCGACCGGGACCGGCTGGCGCTCGCCTTCGCCGAGCGCTGCGAGCCCTACCGGGGGTACGGGCCCGGCGCGGTGACCATCCTGCGGCTCATCCGCACCGGCACGCCGTGGCCGGTGGCCGCCGCGTCCGGCCTTCGACGGGCAGGGGCTCGTGCGGCAACGGCGCGGGCGATGCGGGTCGGCCCGCTCGGCGCCTGGTTCGCCGACTCGACCCGGCGGGCGGCGGCGCAGGCCCGGGCCTGCGCCGAGG
>JAEVHO010000123.1 GCA_016802835.1 Micromonospora sp. ATA32
CCTGGCCGGGCACCTGCGGGCCAACAACTTCGAACGGTGGCTGCTGGCCGAGGCGCTGGACCTGCTGGTCGACGGCGCCTCCGGGATCCTGCGCGAGCTGCGCGGGCAGCGGGCCGGGCACGAGCGCCAGGCGCGGGTGGCCCGGGCCCTGGCCGGGCACCTGCGGGCCAACAACTTCGAACGGTGGCTGCTGGCCGAGGCGCTGGACCTGCTGGTCGACGGCGCCTCCGGGATCCTGCGCGAGCTCTCCGGCGGCCAGTACGACCTGGTCCACGACAAGGGCGAGTTCTCGGTGGTCGACCACCACGACGCGGGCCTGCGCCGCGGCGTGCGGACGCTCTCCGGCGGCGAGACGTTCCAGGCGTCGCTGGCGTTGGCGCTGGCCCTGTCGGAGCAGCTGGCCGGGATGTCCACCACGGCGGCGAGCCTGGAGTCGATCGTCCTCGACGAGGGTTTCGGCACGCTGGACGCGGCCACCCTGGACACTGTGGCCGCCACCCTGGAGGGCCTGGCCGCCCGGGGCGACCGGATGGTCGGCGTGGTCACCCACGTGCCCGCGCTGGCCGAGCGGATCCCGGTCCGGTTCGAGGTCCGCAAGGACGCCCGCACGGCCCACGTCGAACGGACCGGCCTGTGAGCGCGAGGAGTGAGCTTGCGAGCCCCGCAGTCGCGAACGGAAGGCGGGCCCGGTGAGCGGGACGCAGTTCTTCGTCGACGCCTGGGATCCCGCGTACGGCGCCTCGTTCGAGGCCTCCGCGGGCGGGCCGGCGGCGCCGAGCAGCGCCCAGGTCGAGGCGGACGTCGAGCTGCCCGCGGTGGACTGGCGAGCGATCGGCGTACGCCGCGATGTGCGTGCCCCCGACGTGGTGCTGCTGGTCGACGGGGTACGCCGGATCGACGCGAGCGTCTGGACGGCCGAGGCGACGGTGCCTCCTTCCCCGGCCTGGCCGCCTCGTACGCGGCCGGGGTGGTCCGCTGCGACCTGGAGCGGGGCGCGGCCGAGCTGGCCGGCGCCCGGGTGGCCCGGGGCCTGTTCACCGCCAGCCCCTCGGCGGAGGACGTGGTGGCCTGGCAGATCCGTTACCCGGTGCACCGGGTCGGCGGCACCGGTGAGCTGAGCAAGCTGCCCGCGGCGGTGCAGGGGCCGCTGACCGCGCTGGAGGTCGCGGTGTCCGACGCCGCGCGCACCGACGGCGACCTGCTGGTGGTGGACGGGCCGCTGCGCAGCCGCCGCCAGCTGCCCCGCACCCTGGGTTACATCAAGACCCAGCACAGCCAGTACCTGGACGCCCGGTTGACCGCGGTGGTGACCGGGCTGGAGCCGGGGCAGCGGTCCCCGGTGTTCCGGCTCGGCACGGCCTGGGGCGGCTACTCCTGGTACCTGCGGCTGCCGGTCGCCGTCGGCGCGCCCTGGGCCGGCATCGTCCGCATGGAGTGCTCGGCCGAGCTGACCGGGGAGGAGGCGATCGAGCTGGCCGACCTGTCGCTGGTCACGCTGCCCCGGTTCGCCTCCACGCCCTACAAGGACCCGAGGGCGCCGCAGAACCTCATCCCGATCGCCGGTCTGGAGCGCCGGCTCCGGGCCCTGCTCGGCGACGCCCGGCTGCTGCACCGGGCGCTGAGCACCGCCGCCCGGGCCGGCGGGATGCGGCGCTGATGGGCCGCAAGCCGGGCCGAGGACCGGGTGGTCGAGCAGGTCGACACCGGCTGGGCCGAGCTGGTGCCGGATCCGGACCGGCCCCGGTCGTGGACCCTGCTGCTGGACGGCGCGCCGCAGTCGCACGTCGACCTGGCCGACCCCACCCACCTGGAGTTCGAGTACGTCCGGCGGCTCGCTGCCGCGATCGACCTGGTCGCGCCGGCCGGCGCGGCGCTGCGGGTGCTGCACCTCGGCGGTGGGGCGCTGACCCTGCCCCGGTACGTCTCCGCCATCCGGCCGGGGTCGACCCAGCGGGTGTCCGAGGTGGACGGCGCGCTGGTGGAGCTGGTTCGGCGGGCGTTGCCCTGGCCCGCCGACCCCCGGTTGCGGGTGCGGGTGGGCGACGCCCGGGAGTTGCTCACCTCCGCCCGGGACGCCAGCTACGACGTGGTGGTCGCCGACGTCTTCGCCGGTGCCCGGACGCCGGCCCGGTTGACCTCCGTGGAATACGTCGCCGAGGTGGCCCGGGTGCTCCGGCCGGACGGCTGGTACCTGGCCAACGTGGCCGACGGTCCCCCGCTGCGGCACGCCCGGGCACAGGTCGCCACGGTCCGCTCGGTGCTGCCCCGGGCCTGCCTGGTCGCCGACGCGGCGGTGCTGCGCGGGCGGCGGTACGGCAATCTGGTGCTGGTGGCCGGCCGGGTCGAGCCGCCGGTGCCGGAGCTGAGCCGGCGGGCGGCGGGTGACTGGTTCCCGGGCCGGGTGGTGGCCGGCGCGGACCTCGACCGCTTCGCCGGGGGTGCCCCGGTGGTGCGGGACGCCGACGCCACCGACTCCACCCCTCCCCCGCCGGGAACTTTTTCCGTCCGACGTTGATCCGCTGGGCCGGCGGCTCCGTATCCTCGGGCGGCCATGCCCGTGGGGGCCGGCTGATGTCATCGGACACCCGGAGGTCTGCATGCATGCGGTGGCGGCCGGCTGGCACGGCGACGGGGTGATGGTGGACTGGATGTCCGCCCGGCCCCAGTCGCAGCCCCGCTCCACGAGGTCGACCCGGGGGGTCGACGCGCGCCCCGCCGATCGCCAGAATGGCCCGGTGAGTCCGCAACAGGCGCCTGGGCGCCACAAGGCGGCGTCCCCCGAGGCCAGTCACTCCGACCAGCTGGTCCGGCTGCTCTACGCCGAACACGCCGGACCGCTGCTGATGTTCGTCATGCGGCTCACCGGGGGTGACCGGCAACGGGCCGAGGACATCGTGCAGGAGACGCTGCTGCGGGCCTGGCGCAACGCGCACCGGCTGGGCGCTCAGGGGCAGGGGTCGTTGCGGCCCTGGCTGGTGACGGTGGCCCGGCGGATCGCCATCGACGAGCACCGCAGCGGGCAGGCCCGGCCGGCGGAGACGTACGACCGGGACCTCACCGCGTTCGCCGAGGCCGACAGCACCGACCGGGTGCTGCGCACGATGACGGTGGCCGACGCGCTGCGTACCCTGAGCCAGTCCCACCGGGAGATCCTGGTGGCGACGTACTTCCGGGGCCGGACGGTGCCGGAGGCGGCCGAGGAGCTGGACCTGCCGCTCGGCACCGCCAAGTCGCGGGTCTACTACGCGCTGCGGGCGCTGCGCACGGCTCTGCAGGAGAGGGGGGTGACGGAATGAGCCGGGCAGATCACCAGGACGTCGCCGCGTACGCGCTCGGCGTGCTGGACCTGCAGGACACCGAGCGGTTCGAGGAGCACCTCGCGACCTGCTGGGCGTGCGCCGCCGAACTGGAGACCATGGTCCCGGTGGTGGGGATGCTCGCCGGCATCGACGGCGAGACGATGACGGCGCTGGAGCAGACGGCGACCGATCCCGCGCTGCTGGACCGGACCCTGGTCGCGGTCCGCGCCCACCGTCGCCGGGCCCGGTTCCGGCAGGTGCTCGCCACCGCCGCCGCAGTGGTGGTGTTCGGCGGCCTGACCGGGGTGGGCTTCGTCACCGTCGCCGGGTCCGACAACCCGCCGAACGTGTTGGCCGAGCCGAGGACCTCCACGCCGGCGACCGCCCCGCCGAGCTCCGCGTCGACCGATGATCCGGGCGACGGCGGGTTCGGTGGCCCCAACCCGGTCGAGGGCGAGAAGCACAACGCCACGGACGGGGGCACCGGCGTGCAGACGACGATGTTCCTCGCGTCCAAGGAGTACGGCACCTGGATCGGCTTCAACCTCACGAAGCTGCCCGGCCCGCGCACCTGCCGGCTGTTGGTGACCCGGAAGAACGCCACCACCGAGGTGATCTCCACCTGGTCGGTGCCGGGCACCGGGTACGGCACCAACAACAATCCGCAGGACCTCCAGCTGGAGGCGTCCACCTCCGCGCCTCGGGACGAGATCGCCAAGGTGCAGGTGCAGTCGGTGGACGTGAACGGGGTGGCCAGCCCGCTGGTGACGGTGCCGCTGTAGGTCCTCGACGAACCGGCGTCGGTCAGAGCTGGCCGGCGCCGATTCGTCGTGCCCGCCGACGTTCCGCCCGGTGTGCTCGGGCACGTACGAACGAGCCGAGCGGTTCAACCGAGCGTCTGTGAAATTGACCACCGTTGGTTCTTCAACCTTGACAGCAACCCGCCCGTACTACTCGGTGAACTGCCAAGAATGAGGAGGGCACGTGGCACAGATGAAGCGGACCGTCATCGTCGCGAGCGCGATGGTCGCACTAACGGCCTGCGCTCCCGCGGGTTACGACGGGGCGAACTCGAGCGCGGCCGAGCCGGTCGCCGTCGCCGCGGCCGAACCCACCGCGGCGGCCGAACCCGAACCGACCGCCTCCGCGGAGGCCCCCACCACCAACGAGGCCCCGCCCGCCGACGTCCGGCTGACCGACCAGCTGATCGGCAAGAAGGTGGCCCGGATGGGCAACGTGGTGACCGACCAGGACGGCTGGATCCTGTATCGCTTCGACAAGGACTCGGCCGACCCGCCGTCGTCCAACTGCGTCGACAAGTGCGCCCAGGTGTGGCCGCCGGCGCTGACCGACGGCAACCCCTCCGTCCAGGGCGTCTCGGACGACAAGGTCGGCACCGTCACCCGCCAGGACGGCACCCGGCAGATCACCATCGGGGGCTGGCCGGTCTACCGATACATCGGTGACAAGAAGCCGGGCCAGTGGAAGGGCCAGGCCGTCGGCGGCACCTGGTTCGTGGTGGACCAGAACGGCAAGAAGAACCTGACCTGCCTGCCGACCGGCACCCCGAAGGCGGTCGCCCCGCCGGCCGCCGGCAGCCAGGGCGGCTCGGACAGCGGCAGCTCCGGCTACTCGTACTGACACCCGCACCACCGACGGACGCGGTGGCCGGTCGCAGCCGGGGAGGGCGCGGCCGGCCACCGTCGTGAAACCCCGGAGCGGACGAGGGCGGCGGGCGTGCCCACGCCAGCAGGCGCCCCGCCGAGGTCCCCCAACCCCGCGCCCACGGCTGGAAACGGCCGGTCCGTTCCGGTAGGACGACACCGTCGCGCCCCAGGCGTCGGCGGTGCGTCCGTCGCCGGGCGGGCACATGACAGAGTGTCGGGGTGACCTGGACCGAACCCGCCGCGAGCCGGGTGCTGCGCCCGCCGGCCGACTACCGGATGGCGCCCTCGGTCCGGTCACTGACCTTCAGCCCGTACGACCCGTGCGCCCGGATCGCCGCCGGCACCTTCTGGTGGGCCGCCAGGAGCCCGGACGGCCCGGCCACCCTCGCGCTGCGCCCCGAGGGCGGGGAACTAGTCGCCGACGGCTACGGCCCGGGCGCCGACTGGGTGGTGGAGCGCGCCGACGCCGTCGCCGGGCTCCGCGACGATGTGACCGGCTTCGCCGACCTCGCCGCCGCGCACCCGCTGGTCGCCCGGCTGGCGGCGCAGCACCGCGGGCTGCGGATGCCGACCACCGGTCAGGTGTTTCCCCGGCTGCTGCGGGCCGTGTTCGAGCAGAAGGTCACCGGCAAGGAGGCGTACCGAGCCTACGCGGCGACCGTGCGGCACTTCGCCGAGCCGGCGCCGGGGCCGTTGCAGCCGCTGCTGCTTCCCCCCGACCCGGCCAGGGTGGCCGCCGCCCCGTACTGGGTGTTCCATCCCTTCGGGGTGGAGCAACGGCGGGCCGACACCCTGCGTCGGGCGGCCGCCGAGGCCGACCGGTTGGAGCGCTGCGTGGACGCGGCCGACGCCACCCGCCGGTTGACCGCCATGGCCGGCATCGGGCCGTGGACCGCCGCCGAGGTGGTGCGGATCGCGTACGGCGACCCGGACGCGGTCAGCGTCGGGGACTTCCACATCCCGAACACGGTGGCCTGGGCGCTGGCCGGCGAGGCGCGCGGCGACGACGCCCGGATGCTGGCGCTGTTGGAGCCGTTCCGGGGTCACCGGGGCCGGGTCTGCCTGCTGTTGGCGGCCGGCGGCATCGGGGCTCCCAAGTTCGGTCCCCGGATGCCGATCCGCTCCTTCGCCCGCTACTGATCCCGACGGGCGCGGGCCGCGCCGGCGCTCGGACACCGGGGGGGTCCGCAGCCGCAGGGTGATCGGCCCCCACGGCGGTCGGCGCGCTGGCCGAGATCGCGCACGGCGCCGGACACGGGCCGGCCGACCACGAACGCCTCCTCGCCCCGCTCAGGATGCCCGGGCAGCGTGCCGTACCCGAATCCGGCCGATTCCTCGCCGTCGACGGCCCAGACCACCTCGGTAGGTCCCCACACCCGCAGCGGGCCGACCCCCGAGACCCGGGGTGACCAGCACCCCCCGGTCGGCGCGGGCGGCCTCGGTCCGCATCCGCACGCCGGCGGCCCGGTGCAACCGCCAGCTCAACACCGCGTCCGACGCGGTGGCGAAGCAGCCGTCCGGCAGCCTGACCCGGTACCGGAGGTGGTGGTACCCGGCGGGCAGGAGTCCCTCCCGGGTCGCTCCGACCTCGGGATAGGTCAGCTCGGGGACGGCGGACACCTCCGGCGTCGACGGGACGACGCCAGCCTACGGTCGGTCAGGCGGCCTCGCGCAGGTCGGCCAGGTCCAGCGGGGTACGCCGGCGCAGCAGCTCGGTCAGCTCGGCCACCGAGCCCACCTCGCCGAGGACGTCCTTGCCCCCACCGAACTCGGCCGGGTACCGGCGGACCAGCCGGTACCGGTAGCGGCCACGGATCAGCTCGACGCTCACCCGCCACCGCCCGCAGCACCCGCAGACCCACTCACGCACCCGGCGACGGTAGCTCTGAGCTGCGGTTATGTGATTCGCCCTGCGGTGACGAGGGGGACGGACGGGGACACGCCGTGCGGCCACCGCCGGTGATCTGGCTCACGGCTGTCGGTGCGGTCTGGTTGACTGTCGCCGTGGACCTGCCGATCAACCCGCCGGTCGAGCCGATGCTGGCCAAGAGCGTGCCCCGGCTGCCCACCGCCGAGGGCATGACCTACGAGCCCAAGTGGGACGGCTTCCGGTGCATCGTCTTCCGGGACGGGGACGAGGTCGAGCTGGCCAGCCGGGGCGGCAAGACGATGACCCGCTACTTCCCCGAGGTGGTGGAGCAGGCGCGCCGACAGCTGCCGGCGCGGTGCGCGGTCGACGGCGAGCTGATCGTGATCCGCCGGGACGGGCCCGACGGCCAGCCCCGGCTCGACTTCGAGCTGCTCGCCCAGCGGATCCACCCGGCCGCGTCGCGGGTCAAGCTGCTGGCCGAGACCACCCCGGCCGACTTCGTCGCCTTCGACCTGCTCGCCATCGACGACGAGCTGCTGCTCGACCAGCCCTACCCGGTGCGCCGGGCGCGGCTGGAGTCGGCGCTGGCCGGCGTCCGGCCGCCGGTGCACGTCACCCAGGTCACCACCGACCCGGAGACCGCGCGGCGCTGGTTCGACGTCTTCGAGGGCGCCGGGCTGGACGGTCTGATCGTCAAGCCGGCCGACCTGCCGTACGAGCCGGGCAAGCGGTTGATGTTCAAAGTCAAGCACGCCCGCACGGCCGACGCGGTGGTGGCCGGCTTCCGCTGGCACAAGACCGGCCCGGTGGTCGGCTCGCTCCTGCTCGGCCTCTACGACGACGCCGGCGTCCTGCACCACATCGGGGTGAGCTCGTCGTTCACCGCCGCCCGGCGGGCCGAGCTGCTGGAGGAGCTGGCCCCCTACCGGGACGTCGGCGGCGACCACCCGTGGGTGCACGGCGACCACGAGCGCGGGCAGCGCATCCCGGGCGGGCAGAGCCGGTGGAGCGGCACGAAGAACCTCGAGTGGGAGCCGCTGCGACCCGAGCTGGTGGTCGAGGTCGGCTACGACGCGATGGAGGGCGACCGGCTCCGGCACACCGCCCAGTTCGTCCGCTGGCGGCCGGACCGCGATCCCGGGTCGTGTCGCTACGACCAGCTCGAGCGCCCGATCCGGTTCAACGTGGACGAGGTGCTGCGCGGCGACCCGGCGGCGACCGTCGAGGCCACGCCGGACCGGGCGTAGCCTGGCCGTCTACCTGATCACGGAGGGCTCACACGTGACCCGCTTCCCCGACCGGCTCCGCCGGGCCCGGCTCACGGTGGCCGGGTTGGCCGCTGCCGCACTGGTCGCCGCCGGCTGCACGCTGCCCGCGTTCGCGCCGCGTACCGAGGCCGGCGGCGGGGCGGCGACGGGCACCGAGCCGACCTGGCGGGACTGCCCGGAGGTGGCGGACGACCTGGTCGGCCGGGGCGCGCCGGAAATGCGGTACCAGTGCGCAAAGATCACCGTCCCGCGCAACTGGGACACCGGCACCGGCGCGACCGCCGGCCCGGGCACCGGGGAGACCTTCGAGATCTCCCTGCTGCGGGCCCGCTCGACGAAGCAGCACGACCGGATCGGCTCGCTCGTGATCAACCCGGGCGGCCCGGGCGGGTCCGGTGTGGACACCGCGGTCTACCTCTCCTTCGGCCCCTCCTTCGGCGGTCTGCCCGCCTCGGTCACCGAGCGCTTCGACATCGTCGGCTTCGACCCGCGCGGAGTCGCCCGGTCGAGCCCCGTCAAGTGCATCCCCGACGCCGACCTGGACGCCAGCTTCGGCTACGACCCCGACCCGCAGAGCCCGTCGTCCTTCGACGGGTTCGTCGCGCTCAACCAGCGGATCGGCCGTGGCTGCGGGGACAAGTACGGCGACCAACTCCCGCTCTACGGCACCGAGCAGGCGGCCCGGGACGTGGACTCGGTACGGGCGGCCGTCGGTGACGAGAAGCTGACCTACCTCGGCTACTCGTACGGCACCCTGCTCGGCGCCACCTACGCCCAGCTCTACCCGCAACGGGTCCGGGCCCTGGTGCTGGACGGGGCGGTGGACCCGCAGCAGAAGCTGGTCGCCGGTTCGGAGAGCCAGGCCCGGGGCTTCGAGCGGGCGTTCGACAACTTCGCCCGGTGGTGCGCGGCCAACGCCGGCAAGTGCCCGATCGCGCCGGACGCCCGGGGCGCCGTGACCTCGGCGATCGACAAGGCCAAGGTCTCCCCGGTTCGCGCGCCGACGGTCGGGAGGCGACCTCGGGCTGGGTCTTCTACGCGGTGATCTCCTCGCTCTACACCGAGGCGGGCTGGCAGGAGCTGGCCCTCGCGATCGACCGGCTGCAGGGCGGCGACCCGGCGGAGGTGTTCCGCCTGGCCGACGCGTACGCGGGGCGTGAGAGCGATGGGCACTACTCCAACCTCTTCGACGCGAACCTGGCGATCAACTGCGCCGACGAGACGGAGAAGCCGAGCCGGGCACGGATCCGCGAGCTGCAGGCGCAGTGGCGGACGAAGTACCCGCTGTTCGGCCCGTCCCTGGCG
This sequence comes from Micromonospora sp. ATA32, assembly GCA_016802835.1. Taxonomy (GTDB): domain Bacteria; phylum Actinomycetota; class Actinomycetes; order Mycobacteriales; family Micromonosporaceae; genus Micromonospora. The sequence continues at coordinate 9,410 of JAEVHO010000123.1, forward strand.
GTGGGGATGCTGGGCTGCGTGGAGTGGCCCGGCCAGCGCGACCCGTACCCGACCGGCAAGGCGGTCGGCGCCCCACCCATCGTGGTGGTGGGCACCACGGGGGACCCGGCCACGCCCTACGAGCAGACTCCGGCGCTCGCCTCGATGCTCGGCGTCGGCCGGGTGCTGACCTGGGAGGGCGAGGGGCACACCGCCTACCCGCAGACCAGCTGCATCACCGCCGCCGTGGACGCCTACCTGATCTCGCTGGTCGTGCCAAGGGAGGGGCTGCGCTGCCCGGCCCGTTGACCTGATCGCCCCGGTCCGGACCGGGCAGGACGACGCCCCGCCGGGCGGCCAACTCCTCCAGCAGCACCCGCATCCGACGTACGTCGGCCTTGAGTTGCTCCTGTTCCTCGTGCACGAAGGCGTCGTTGTCGACGATGAGCCGGCTGGCGAAGTGCGCGGTGATCAGGGGGATGACCAGCAGCACCATGGTCGAGATCAGCAACGCCGCGATGGTGCGCCCCTGCCACGTGGTCGGGGAGATGTCGCCGTACCCGACGGTGGAGGCGGTCACGATCGCCCACCAGACGGAGTCACCGGCGCTCTTGTCCTCCACCCGGGCGTAGATCACGCCGGACACCATGATCATCAGCAGGTACGAGGCGATCAGCGTCCGGGGCGAGTTGGCGAACCAGACCAGCCCCCGGTAGACCCGGCGGAACGGCAGCAGCAGGAGCTCCATGCCGCACATGCTGCCCGGTGTCGGCAAGCGGCGGTGGCAGCTCATCGGCCCGTGTCGCTGTGCCAGGCTCCAGGCGTGACCGACGTGATCTTCCGTGAGGCCGTCCGGACGGACCTGCCCGCCATCATCGCCCTGCTGGCCGACGACGTCCTGGGCAGGGCCCGCGACCTCACCGAGGTCGACGACGCCTACGAGAAGGCGTTCGCCGACATCACCGCCGACCCGCGCAACCAGCTGGTGGTGGCGGACGACGCCGGCGTGCTGGTCGGCTGCATGCAGCTCACCTACATCCCCGGCCTGGGCCGGCACGGCGCCGAACGATCACTGATCGAGTCGGTCCGGGTCCGCTCCGACCGACGCGGCCAGGGGCTGGGTCGGCTGATGATGGAGTGGGCCGTCGACCAGGCCCGCCAGCGGGGCTGCGCGCTGGTGCAGCTGACCACCGACAAGACCCGCGCGGACGCCCACCGGTTCTACCGCAACCTCGGCTTCGTGGCCAGCCACGAGGGCATGAAGCTCGCGCTCTGACGCCCGGCGGGGACCACTGAGCTGCGGCAGCCTCACGGGGTGGTGTGGGTGATCTCGGACCGGGACTCGTTCGCCCGGGATGGCGGCATGCTGTCGACCCGTCCCGGGGCGGGGAGGCGATTCAGCCGTGGGCGGGGCGGCCGCCGGCCCCGCCCCTACCACCGTCGCCGCTGCCGCCACTGACGCCGGAACACCTCCGCCGGCAGGTCAGCCGTCCACCAGTTGGCCGTCCCGCAGCGTCAGGGTGCGGTCGGCCAGCTCGATCAGGGCCGGGTCGTGCGTGGCGACCAGCGCGGTCATCCCGCGGGCGTGCACCACGGCCCGCAGCAGGTCCATGATGGACCGTCCGGTCTCGGAGTCGAGCTGTCCGGTCGGCTCGTCGGCGACCAGCAGGTCCGGCTCGTTGGCCAGGGCACGCGCCACCGCCACCCGCTGCTGCTGCCCGCCGGAGAGCTCGTACGGCCGCTGCGCCGCGTGCCCGCCCAGCCCGACCAGCTCCAGCAGCACCGCCACCCGCTCCTCCCGCTCGGCGGCGGGCACCCGGGCCAGCCGCAGCGGCACGCCGACGTTCTCCGCCGCGGAGAGGATCGGGACGAGGCCGAACGTCTGGAAGACGAAACCCACCGTGCCCCGGCGCAGCGCCAGCAACTCCCGCTCGCCGGCGCCGGTGACCTCGTGCCCGGCCACCCGCACCCGGCCCGAGTCCGGCCGGTCCAGCCCGCCGACGACGTTGAGCAGGGTGGTCTTGCCGGCGCCCGACCGACCCCGGACGGCCACCAGCTCGCCCCGCTGCGCCGAGAACGAGACGTCCCGGACGGCGTGCACGGCGTGTACGCCCCGCCCGAAGGTGCGGCTGACCCCCTCAACCTGGACCACCAGGTCGGTGACCGTGCCGGGCCGGACGGAAACCTCGCTCATGACCCGCTCCGCTCGTCCCGGGGCCGGTCACCCGGCCGGACCTCCACGTGATCCGGTTCCAGGTCGAGACGGACCCGGTCCCGTAGTGCCAGCGCGTCGACGAAGGCCGCCGGCAACTGCATCCGGCCGGTCCGGTCGAGCACCGCGTACTCCTCGCTGACCAGCTCGGTGCTGCCGTCCGCACCGACCCGCGCGGTCCGGCGTACCTCCGAGGCGGTCCGGCCGTCGCGGATCGCGACGGTCCGGCGGACCTGGCCGGCCACTGCGGCGTCGTGGGTGACCACCACGATGGTCACGCCGAGCTCGGCGTTGATCGTCCGCAGCGCGGCGAAGACCTCGGCGCCGGTCGCCTCGTCCAGCTCGCCGGTGGGTTCGTCGGCGAAGAGCACCTCCGGGTCGTTGGCCACCGCGACCGCGACCGCGCAGCGCTGCTGCTCGGCCGCCGCTGAGCTGGCCGGGCCGCCGGTCGGCGCAGTAGCCCACCCCGACCAGGTCGAGCAGCTCCCGGGCCCGCTCGCGGCGGGACCGCCGGCTACCCCGCCCGGCCAGCCGCATCGGCAGCTCGACGTTCTCCACGGCGCTCAGGTACGGCAGCAGGTTGCGGGCGGTCTGCTGCCAGACGAAGCCGACCATGTCCCGCCGATAGCTCAGCCGACGCCGCGCGGAGAGGGCGAGCAGGTCGTACTCGGCTACCCGGGCGATGCCGGCCGTCGGGGTGTCCAGCCCGGAGAGGATGTTGAGCAGCGTCGACTTGCCCGAGCCGGAGGCGCCGACGATCGCCACCAGCTCACCCCGGTCGATGACCAGGTCGAGCCCCTGCAGGGCGACCACCTCCACCCCCCTCGGTCTTGAAGATCCGGACCAGGCCGTCGCAGACGATGTGCCCGCGCAGCCGGTCCTGGCCACCGGCCCGTTCGGCCGCGCGCTGCGCGGCCCGCTGCTGAAGGGCGGCCAGGTCCGGTACGGCGGAAGCCTCGGCGGTAGCGGTCAACTCAGCTCTCCTCTCCGAGCCGCAGCACCTCACCGAGGCGCAGCCGGCGGTTGTTCACGGCCTCGACGGCGACGGCGAACCCGAGGGCCAGCACGGCCAGCCCGAGCACGCCGACCACCAGGCCGGGTTGGAAGGCCACCCGCACCGGCGCGCCGCCGGTGAACGCGGCCAGGCCGAGCACCGGGGTCAGCAGCACCGGCAGCAGCGCCCCCCGCCACCGCGCCGGTCAGCACCGACACCACCACCAGCGGGGCGAGCTCGACCAGCAGCAGGCCGCGCCACTGCCGACGGGACAGCCCCATGGTGCGGAGCCGGGAGAGCACCTGCCCCCGGTCACGCGCCCCGGCCAGCACGGCGAACGCGAGGGCGAGCAGGCCCAGCAGCCCGCCGCCGACCGCGCCGGTGGCGAACGCGAAGACGAGCAGGCCGTTGACGCCGCTGCCACCGAGCCGTTCCCGCTCGGCCGACCAGGTCCGCACCTCCGGCGGGAGTTGCTCCCTGCCGGTCACCGCGCCGCTGCTCTGGTACCGCCCGCTGCCCCGCCACGGCAACCCGGTGGACCGCCTCCGTGTCCGACGCCGCGCCCCGTCGGCCGGCGAGCAGGAAGCCGGTGGGCACCGCGGGTGGGGCCCCGGC
>JAEVHO010000124.1 GCA_016802835.1 Micromonospora sp. ATA32
GGTGGGGCCGGTGTCCGGCGGGTTCGGCGCCTGGCGTCGCGCGGCGGAGGGTTGGCGGCAGGGTGGCCGGTTCGGGGCGGTCGGATCGGGGGTGTCGTCGGTGGACGGGCTGGTGCCGGTCGGGCGGGGGCTGGTGGCGGTGACGGGGAACGGCGACGGTCACGCGCTGTGGCAGTCGGGGGATTCGGGTGATTCATGGCGGACGATGGCGATGCCGGCGGTGGTATCGGACACCGGGGACACGGCGGTGGCGGTCGCTTCTCAGGGAGATCGACTGTTGTTGGTGGCGGATGACGGTAAGGCGTCCCGTGCCTGGTGGGCGGGGGTGTCGGGCATCGAGCGGTAGCGGGTGCAAGCCATCTCGCTCGTTACCAATGAATCAAAGGTGTAAAGCCCGCGGAGCCGACGTTTCTTACAGCGATCGCTTCCGATCCGCCACGGCGTGTAACGGTTCGGTCAACCCGCTCGCCTGGGGCTTACGTCACAGCTCCACGGTGGGATAACGTCCGGCCCCAGACCGGCGACGACGGTCTGGTTCGTCCGCCCCCGCAAGGGCCAATGGCCAGCGGGTGGTTCGGACCATTGGACGGAGGAGGGTTCGGGCCTTGAGGCAGAAGCTCGCGCGCGTGATCGGTGGGGTCGCCATGGTGGCGCTCGTCGCCGGTGGTACCGCATGCTCCAGTGGCAGCGACACGGCGTCCGGTGGTGACGCCTGCGGCAGCAAGATCGCGTTCTTCGGCGCACTCACCGGCAGTTCGGCTGCGCTCGGCATCAACGAGAACAACGGTGTCAAGCTGGCGGTCGACAAATACAACAAGGAGAACGCCGACTGCAAGGTCGAGCTGGTCTCGCTCGACTCGCAGGGCAGCCCGGACCAGGCGCCCGGTCTCGCGCAGAAGGCCATCGACGACACCAAGATCCTCGGCGTCGTCGGCCCGGCCTACTCGGGTGAGTCGGAGGCCGCCGGCCCGCTGTTCAACGAGGCCGGTCTGGTGAGCATCACCGCGTCCGCGACCCGGCCGAGCCTCGCCGACCAGAAGTGGAAGACGTTCTTCCGCGCGGTCGGCAACGACTTCAGCCAGGGCCCGGCGGCCGGCAACTACATGAAGAACGTGTTGAAGGCCGACAAGGTCTATGTCATCGACGACCAGTCCGCGTACGGCGCCGGCCTGGCCGACGAGGTCAAGAAGGTGCTCGGCCCGGCGGTCGTCGGCTCGGACAAGGTCCAGGGCGAGGGCAAGCAGACCGAGTTCTCCGGGGTGGTCACCAAGGTCAAGGCCGCGAACGTGAAGGCGATCTTCTACGGCGGCTACTACCAGGAGGCCGGCCTGATCCGTAAGCAGCTCACCGCTGCCGGGGTCACCGCGCCGCTGGTCGCCGGGGACGGCGTCAACGACGGTGCCTACATCACCTCCGCCGGTCAGGCGGCGGCCGAGGGCACCATCCTCACCTGCCCCTGCCAGCCGGCCGCTGAGGCCCGAGGGACCTTCGTCCAGGAGTACAAGGCCCTCAACGGCAGCGAGCCGGGCACCTACAGCGACACCGCCTACGACGCGGCGAACATCATGCTGGCCGGGATCAAGGCTGGTAAGAGCACCCGTGAGGGTCTGCTGGAGTTCGTGAAGGGCTACAGCGGCGAGGGTGTCGCGGCGAGCTACAAGTTCACCGAGAACGGCGAGCTGGACCCGGCGCAGGTCAAGGTCTGGGCCTTCAAGGTCACCGGCGGCAAGGTCGTCCCGGACCAGGAGATCCCCAAGTCCTGACGTCGGTCGCTGCTACGGCGATTGAGTTGTGATCGCGGGTGCGGCCGGGAGCTGCTCGCTCCCGGCCGCGCCTCTTTTCTTTAGAACTGATGGAGCGTCCCTCCCTTGGACTTCGACGGACTGTTCTCCAATTTCGGGGAACTCACCACTACCGGCCTGACGCAGGGTGCGATCTACGCCCTGGTCGCGCTGGGCTACACGCTGGTCTACGGCGTGCTGAGACTCATCAACTTCGCCCACTCCGAGGTCTTCATCGCCGGTGCTTTCGCGGCGATCTGGACCTGGAACGGATTCGGACTCGACCAGAACTCGCAGGTCAGCGGGATTGGCTCGGTCCTGTTCTACCTGCTGGTGGCGATGATCGTCGCGGCGATCGCGTCGGCGGGCACCGCGACGGTGATCGAGCGGGTGGCGTACCGGCCGTTGCGTAAGCGCAACGCGCCGCCGCTGGCCTTCCTGATCACGGCGATCGGCGCCTCGATCGCCATCTCCGAGGCGTTCGGCATCTACACCCGCCGGCTGCCGGAGGGCGCGCCGAGCCTGGTGAGCAGCAAACCGCTGTTCCACGTGTTCGGTGTGCCGATCGACGCGGTGCAGCTGCTGACCATCGGCGCGGCGCTGCTGATGATGGTGCTGCTGGACCTCTTCATCAACCGCAGCCGGACCGGCCGGGGCATCCGGGCCGTGGCCCAGGACGCCAATACCGCCGCGCTGATGGGTGTCAACAAGGACCGGATCATCCTGATGGTCTTCATCGCCGGTGGCTCGATGGCGGGTGTGGCGGGTCTGCTCTACGACGTGCGGATCCAGACGCTGACCTACAGCGTGGGCTTCCTGCTGGGGCTCAAGGCGTTCACCGCCGCGGTGCTCGGCGGCATCGGCAACCTGCGCGGGGCGCTCATCGGCGGCTTGCTGCTGGGCGTGGTGGAGAACTACGCCTCCGGCCTGTTCGGCAGCCAGTGGAAGGACTTCGCCGCGTTCGCGGTGCTGGTGGTGCTGCTGATGTTCCGGCCGACCGGTCTGCTGGGCGAATCGCTGGGGAGGGCACGGGCATGACGACCGTCCTGGAGAGGGTTCGCTCCGGCCGCGAGGCGGCCGGGGAGCGGTGGCGCGGCGCGCCACGCTGGGTGCGCTGGGTGCTGCTGGCCGCCGTGATCGCGTTCTTCTACGCGCTGCCGAACAAGGAGTTCTACCAGTACCTCGGACCGATCCCGACCCCGGGTGCGAACTTCACCCAGGTGATGTTCACCGTCTCGATCTACGTGCTGCTGGCCGTCGGGTTGAACATCGTGGTCGGTTTCGCCGGTCTGCTCGACCTCGGCTACTTCGGCTTCTTCGCCGTCGGCGCGTACACCGTCGCGGTGCTGACCTCGCCGAGCAGCAACATCAAGACACTGTGGCCGTGGCTGCTGGTTGTGCCGTTGGCGATCGCGCTGACCATGCTCTCCGGCGTGATGCTCGGTACGCCGACCCTGCGGTTGCGCGGCGACTACCTGGCCATCGTGACGCTCGGCTTCGCCGAGATGATCCGGATCGCGGCGGTCAGCTCGGACTTCCTCAAGGGCCAGCGGGGCTTCAACCAGATCCCGCACCCGCCCGGCAAGTACGCCGACGGCAAGCCGTTCTTCGGCGTGCTGGACGCCCGGCCGTACTACTGGTTGGTACTCACGCTGATCATCATGGTGGTGATCGGGGTGCGGAACCTGACGCACAGCCGGGTGGGTCGGGCCTGGATCTCGATCCGGGAGGACGAGGACGCCGCCCAGCTGATGGGCGTGCCGACGTTCAAGTTCAAGCTCTGGGCGTTCGCCTCGGGTGCCGCGATCGCCGGTCTGGCCGGCGCGCTCTTCGCGGGCAAGCAGAACTTCGTCAACTCGCAGAACTTCGAGCTGCTCAACTCGATCATCATCCTGGCGGCGGTGATCTTCGGCGGCTCGGGCAACATCGTCGGCGCGATCGTCGGCGGTGGCCTGGTGGCGTACATGATCGAGCGGTTCCGCGGCATCGAGCTGTTCGGCGTGGAGCTCTACGAGTACCGGTTCCTCATCTTCGGCCTGGTGCTGGTGATCATGATGATCTTCCGGCCGGAGGGCCTGATCCCGAACCGACGACGAGCGGCGGAGTTCAAGGACCGCCGCAAGGAGGTGATCGTCGGTGAGTGACACCGAACAGACGCCGGCTGTTCCGGCGCAGGCCGGCGCGCCGGCCGTGGAGGCGGTGCCCGACCGGGAGCCGCTGCTGGAGGTCGACAACGTCACGCTCCGCTTCGGCGGCGTGGTCGCGCTGAACAACGTGGACTTCACCCTCTACAAGGGTGAGATCCTGGGGCTGATCGGCCCGAACGGGGCCGGCAAGACCACCTGCTTCAACGCGATGACCGGGATCTACCAGCCGACCGAGGGGCAGATCCGGTTCCGCGGCGAGAAGATCAGCGGCAAGAAGCGACACGAGATCACCCAGCTGGGCATGGCGCGGACGTTCCAGAACATCCGGCTCTTCCCCGAGATGACCGCCCTGGAGAACGTCCAGGTCGGCGCGGACGCGCACCACAAGACCAGCGTGATCTCCGCGCTGTTCCGGCTGCCCCGGCACCGGCGGGAGGAGCGCGAGGGCCGGGAGAAGGCCGAGCGGCTGCTGGAGTTCGTCGGCATCCGACACCGGATGCACGAGTTCTCCCGGAACCTCTCCTATGGCGAGCAGCGGCGGTTGGAGATCGCCCGCGCGCTGGCCACCGACCCGGTGCTGCTCTGCCTGGACGAGCCGGCCGCCGGCTTCAACCCGGCGGAGAAGGAGGAGTTGCTCCAGCTCATCCGGCAGATCCGGGACACGGGCGTGACCGTGCTGCTGATCGAGCACGACATGCGCCTGGTCATGGGGGTCACCGACCGGATCGTCGTACTGGAGTTCGGAAAGAAGATCGCCGAGGGGCTGCCCGCCGAGGTGCGGGACAATCCGAAGGTGGTCGCGGCGTACCTGGGGGTGCCGGACAATGCTGCTTGAGATCGACGATGTGAGCCTGCTCTACGGGCGGATCCAGGCGCTGCACGGCATCAGCCTGACGGTGGACGAGGGCGAGATCGTCGCCCTGATCGGCGCCAACGGCGCCGGCAAGTCCACCACCATGCGGGCGATCTCCGGGATCCGGCCGATCGCCACCGGCAGCATCCGGTTCGAAGGCGAGGACATCTCCAAGCTCCGGGCGGACCTGCGGGTTCGGCGTGGGCTCTGCCAGGCGCCGGAGGGTCGGGGGATCTTCCCCGGCATGACGGTGCTGGAGAACCTGGACATGGGGGCGTACACCCGGCGGGACCGGGCGGGCGTCGCCCAGGACCTGGCCCGGGTGCTGGACCTCTTCCCGAGGCTGGCCGAACGGCGCAAGCAGCCCGGCGGCACCCTGTCCGGCGGGGAGCAGCAGATGCTGGCGGTCGGGCGGGCGCTGATGAGCCGGCCCAAGCTGCTGCTGCTCGACGAGCCCTCGATGGGGTTGGCGCCGATGCTGATCCAGCAGATCTTCGACATCGTCACGGAGATCAACGAGCAGGGCACCACCGTCCTGCTGGTGGAGCAGAACGCGCAGCAGGCGCTGGCTCGGGCGCACCGTGCCTACGTGCTGGAGACGGGTCGGATCGTCAAGAGCGGCACCGGCGCCGAGCTGCTGCACGACCCGGCGGTCAAAGAGGCTTACCTCGGCGTGGCCTGACCGGCCGTCACCCCCCTCACGCAAGGAGTACAGACATGTTCAACATCAACGGTGGCGGGCGGGCAGCGCTCGGCGCCGCTGGCGCGACGCTGCTCGCCCTCTCGCTGACCGCCTGCGGGGCGAAGGAGAACACCGACCAGCCCGGCGGCGGCCCCTCGGTGACGGCCACGGCGGACGCGAGCCTGGCGGCGAAGGTGCCGGATACGATCAAGTCCGACGGCAAGATCGTCGTGGGCACCGACTCGACGTACGCGCCGGCGGAGTACCTCGACGCCGACGGCAAGACCGTCATCGGCTTCGACGTCGAGCTGTTCAACGCGGTGGCGGCCAAGCTCGGACTGAAGGCCGAGTTCGTCTCCGCGCCGTTCGGCGACATCATCTCCGGCGTCAACTCGGACAAGTACGAGATCGGCGTCTCGTCGTTCACCGTCAATGACGAGCGGAAGGCGCAGGCCAACATGGTCAGCTACTTCCAGGTCGGCACGCAGTGGGTGACCAAGAAGGGCAACCCGGCCGGGGTGGCGCTGGACAACGCCTGCGGCAAGAAGATCGCCGTGCAGAAGGACACCGTCCAGGTCGAGGACATCACCAAGCGTTCCAAGGCGTGCACCGACGCCGGCAAGCCCGCGATCACCATTGAGCAGTTCCCCGGTCAGGACGCGGCGACCGCCGCGGTGGTGTCCGGCAAGGACGATGCGATGCTCGCCGACTACCCGGTCGGGGTGTATGCGGTGACCCAGTCCAACGGCGCGCTGGACCTGCTGGACAAGCAGTACGAGGCGGCCCCGTACGGCTACGTGGTGGCCAAGGACCAGGCGCAGTTCGCCGAGGCGGTCCGGGACGCGACCAAGGCGCTCATCGCCGACGGGTCGTACAAGACGGTCCTCGACAAGTGGAAGGTTGGGGACGGCGCGATCACGGATCCCGCGATCAACCCGTAACGAGACATGACAACCGAGGAAGCAACCCCCGTACGGCACGGCCGGAGCCGATCCGGGCCGTGCCCGTACGGCACCCGGGCCGCTGGCTCGCCGTGGCCGTGCTCGCCGTGCTCGCCGCGATGTTCGTGCACCTGCTGGTGACGAACGACGCGTTCGACTGGGCGTTCATGGTCGACAACATGTTCCGACCGCCGATCATCGAGGGGCTGCTGCGCGGCACCGTCCTGATGACGGTGAGCGCGATGCTGATCGGCGTCACGGTCGGCGTGGTGATCGCGGTGATGAGGCTGTCGGACAACCCGATCCTGCGCGGTGTGGCGTGGCTCTACACCTGGTTCTTCCGAGCGGTGCCGCGGTTGGTGCTGCTGGCCGTGTTCGGCAACATCGGCATCCTGTGGAGCCGGGTGGAGTTCGGCGTGCCGTTCGACACCCAACTCGGTCAGCTGTTCGGCATCGACAACCTGCACCTGCGGCTGTTCGGCTTCTCGTCGCGGGACATCCTGACCGGCTTCATGGCTGGTCTGCTCGGTCTGGCCCTGTCCGAGGCGGCATACATGGCGGAGATCGTCCGGGCTGGTATCCAGTCGGTCGACGGCGGCCAGACCGAGGCGGCCCAGGCGCTCGGCCTGAGCCGGGGCCAGACGCTACGCCGGGTGGTGTTGCCGCAGGCAATGCGGGTGATCATCCCGCCGACCGGCAACGAGACCATCGCAATGTTGAAGGACACCTCGCTGCTGCTCTACGTGCCGGTGAGTGTGGAGCTCTTCTTCCAGCTCGACGCGGTCGGTAAGCGTACCTTCCAGATCTTCCCGATGTACGTCGCGGCGTGCCTGTGGTACCTCTTCCTGACCAGCATCCTGCTGGTTGGGCAGTACTTCCTGGAGCGGCACTTCGGCAAGGGCCATGGCACCGCCGGGCGGGCCCGGCTGCGGCTGCGCGGCATGACTGCGGAGACCGGCGGCGGAGGCAATTCAGGGATGGTGGGTCCGTCATGACCGAGCTGATCGTCCCCGCCCAGACGGGCGCCCCGGCTGCCGAGTCGGGCCTGATGGTCCGGGCCGAGCAGGTGCACAAGGCCTTCGGGCCGCTGGAGGTGCTCAAGGGCATCGACCTGGAGGTCCGCGCTGGCGAGGTCTGCTGCCTGCTCGGCCCGTCCGGGTCGGGAAAGTCGACCTTCCTGCGCTGCATCAACCACCTGGAAAAGATCAACGCCGGTCGGATCTGGGTGGACGGCGACCTGATCGGCTATCGGGAGCGCGGCGGCAAGCTGCACGAGCTGCGGGAGAAGGAGGTCGCCGCCCAGCGCCGGTCGATCGGCATGGTGTTCCAGCGGTTCAACCTCTTTCCGCACATGACCGCGCTACAGAACGTCATCGAGGCGCCGGTGCTGCTGGGCCGGGACAGGAAGGCGTCCGCCCGGGAGCGGGGTGCCGCACTGCTGGAGCGGGTCGGTCTGGGTGACAAGCTCGGGGCGTACCCCGGGCAGCTCTCCGGCGGGCAGCAGCAGCGGGTGGCGATCGCCCGGGCGCTGGCCATGCAGCCGAAGCTGATGCTCTTCGACGAACCGACCAGCGCGCTCGACCCGGAGCTGGTCGGTGAGGTGCTCGACGTGATGAAGGACCTGGCCCGGGACGGCATGACGATGATCGTGGTGACTCACGAGATCGGCTTCGCCCGGGAGGTCGGCGACTCGCTGGTTTTCATGGACGGCGGGGTGGTGGTCGAGTCCGGCGCGCCGCGCGAGGTGATCGCCAACCCCCGGCACGACCGGACGAAGGCGTTCCTGGCCAAGGTGCTCTGAGCTGGTGCCCCGGCACGGCCGTCCGACGGCCGCGCCGGGGCCCGTGCCGGTGTCCCGGTCTGTCGTAGCAGCGGGCTAGAGTCGCTCGCGTGACAGCTACGACGCCGCGCCTGCTCCTCGTCGACGGACACTCCCTGGCATACCGGGCCTTCTTCGCCCTGCCGGTGGAAAACTTCTCCACCACGACGGGGCAGCCGACCAACGCCGTCTACGGCTTCACCTCCATGCTGATCAACGTGCTCCGCGACGAGCAGCCGACGCACATCGTGGTCGCCTTCGACGTCTCGCGCCGCTCCTTCCGCACTGAGAAGTACGCGGAGTACAAGGCCGGCCGCAGCGAGACCCCGACCGACTTCAAGGGCCAGGTCAGCCTGGTCAAGGAGGTCCTGGCCGCGCTGCAGATCCCGGTGGTGGAGATGGAGGGCTACGAGGCCGACGACGTCATCGCCACGCTCGCCTGCCAGGCCCGCGACCAGGGCATGACGGTGCTGATCAGCACCGGTGACCGGGACGCGTTCCAGCTGGTCGGTGACCAGGTCACCGTGTTGTACCCGCGCAAGGGCGTCTCCGACCTGGCCCGGATGGATCCGGCGGCGATCGAGGCGAAGTACGGCGTCGGTCCGGAGCGCTACCGCGACCTGGCCGCGCTGGTCGGCGAGACCAGCGACAACCTGCCCGGCGTCCCGGGCGTCGGCCCGAAGACCGCAGCCAAGTGGATCACCATGTACGGCGGGGTGGAGGGCGTGATCGCCCGCGCCGACGAGATCAAGGGCAAGGCCGGTGACAGCCTGCGCGAGCGGCTCGCCGACGTGATCCGCAACTACGAGATCAACTGCCTGGTCTCCGACCTGGAGCTGCCGGTGCGCCCGGAGGACACCCGGTGGGCCGGCTGGGACCGGGAGGCGGTGCACCAGGTCTTCGACACCCTCGAGTTCCGCATCCTGCGCGACCGGCTCTACCAGTACCTGGAGGCGGTGGAGCCGGAGGCCGAGTCCGGTTTCGACCTGGCCGGGCAGCTGCTCGCCGAGCCCGGCGCGCTGGCCGCGTGGTTGACCACCCACGCCCCGGCCGGCACCTCGGTCGGCGTGGCGGTCAAGCTGGACACCGGGGTGAACCGGCGGCACACCGCGTCGGTGACCGGGATGGCCCTGGCCACCGCCGGCGGCGCCGCGGCCTGGTTCGATCCGGCCCGGCTGGAGCCGGCCGACGAGGCGGCCCTCGCCGCCTGGCTGGCCGACGCGGAACGGCACAAGGTGCTGCACGACTGCAAGCCCGCCCTGCTGGCGTTCGCCGCGTACGGCTGGACCCTCGACGGCGTGGTGCGGGACACCCAGATCGCCGCCTACCTGGCCCGCCCCGACCAGCGCTCCTACGACCTCACCGACCTCGCCCTGCGCTACCTGCACCGGGAGCTGCGGGTCGACGCTCCGGAGACCGGCCAGCTGACCCTGGAGGGGCTCGGCGACGACGGCGAGGCCGAGCAGAACCTGATGCTCCAGGCCCGGGCCACCCTCGACCTGGCCGACGCGATCGACGCCGAGCTGTCCCGCGACGGCGAGCAGTCCGCCCGGTTGATGGCCGGCGTGGAACTGCCGCTGATGCGGGTCCTCGCCGACCTGGAGCGCACCGGCATCGCCGCCGACACGCACTACCTGTCCGAGCTGGAGGCGCACTTCGCCGCCGAGGTGAAGGCCGCCGCGCAGGGCGCGTACGAGGCGGTGGGGCGGGAGTTCAACCTCGGCTCGCCCAAGCAGCTGCAGGAGATCCTCTTCACCGAGCTGGGCCTGCCCAAGACCAAGAAGATCAAGACCGGCTACACCACGGACGCCGACGCCCTGCAGTGGCTCTACGCGCAGAACCCGCACCCCGTCCTTGAGCACCTGCTGCGGCACCGGGACGTGGCGAAGCTCAAGTCGACCGTCGACGGGCTGCTCAAGTCGGTCTCCGACGACTGCCGGATCCACACCACCTTCAACCAGACGGTGGCGGCGACCGGGCGACTCTCCTCGACCGAGCCCAACCTGCAGAACATCCCGATCCGCACCGAGGAGGGCCGGCGGATCCGTCGGGCCTTCGTGGTGGGGGAGGGCTACGAGTGCCTGCTCACCGCCGACTACAGCCAGATCGAGATGCGGATCATGGCGCACCTGTCGTCGGACGACGCGCTGATCGAGGCGTTCAACTCCGGTGCAGACTTCCACGCCGTCACCGCCTCGTCGGTCTTCGGAGTGCCGGTCGACGAGGTCACCCCGGACCAGCGCCGCAAGATCAAGGCGATGAACTACGGCCTGGCGTACGGGCTGAGCGCGTTCGGCCTGTCCCAGCAGCTCAACATCGGCACCGAAGAGGCGCGCGGGCTGATGGAAAACTACTTCGCCGGTTTCGGTGGGGTGCGTGACTACCTGCACCAGGTGGTCGCCCGGGCCCGCCAGGACGGCTACACCTCGACCATCCTGGGTCGCCGTCGCTACCTGCCCGATCTGGGCAGCGACAACCGGCAGCGCCGCGACATCGCCGAGCGGATGGCGCTCAACGCCCCGATCCAGGGCTCTGCGGCGGACATCATCAAGCTCGCGATGCTGCACGTCGACACCGCGCTGGGCGAGGCAGGGCTGCGCTCCCGGATGCTGTTGCAGGTGCACGACGAGCTGGTCTTCGAGGTCGCCCCGGGCGAGCGGGAGGCGCTGGAGGCGCTGGTCCGGCGGGAGATGGGCGGGGCGTACCCGCTGTCGGTGCCGCTGGAGGTCTCGGTCGGCGAAGGCCGGGACTGGAACAGCGCCGACCACTGACCGGCCTGAGCCGGGTCATCCTCCGCGAACGCCGAGCCGGGCCGGAGTGGGTGGGCCAGGCGGCGGTGCGGGGCATCGCGGCTTCGCGAACCCGTCTCCGCCGCGGGGGTCAGCGCCCCGGTCCCCGGCGCTCCTTCGGCGGGGTGCCGTGCCGCTCGAGGGCCCGCCGCGACGGGCGCCCGGGGGCGGCAGCGGACCCTTGAGGGGGTCGTGGCCCCAGTTCATCAGGGACCAGCGCCACTTGGTGTCGCGCACGTCGCCGGAGGGGCGCTGGGCCATGTGCCGGCGGACGTAGCCGGCCACCTTGCGCATGTGCTTGTAGTCGCCCTCGGACAGGTCGCCGCGCTTGCGCCGCAACAGGTCGATGATCTTCCGACCGGACTCGTGCCCCACCGACTCGCCGCCGCCGGAGCGGCCGCCCTTGTGCCAGCCGACCTGCTTCGACTCGTCGGTCTCCAGCCACTTCGACAGCTCGCCGGGCTTCATGTTCACCGCGTCGGCGAACTCCCGGTAGGTGTCCTGGCCATCGTCAGCCCTGCTCACGGCGCAGCACCTGCGGTCGGTGGGCGACGTCCCGGCCCGAGTCGTCGTTGCGGATCCGGTACTGCGGCTCGTCCTCCGTCGCGTTCACGGCGTGCCCGCGTACGTGCGTCCGATCGGTCAGCTTCTCCTTGACCACGCCGTACGCCCGGCCGCTGTGGCTGGCCCAGGAGACGTGGTCACCCTCGCGGAACTCCCTCTGCTCGGCCATACGCTCCGGCTACCCGGCACCGCAATGGCGAAACGGCCGGCCGAAGCGGCCAGCCGAAGCGGCCAGCTATGGCGTGATCTTGGCTATCGGCAGTTTGATCTCGAACGGCTCGGTCAACTCGATCACGTCGGCGCCGTCGGCGACCAGCTCGTACTGCCGCTCGCCGCCGGGCCCTACCCGGTCGCCGATGCGGTACGCGTAGACGTGCACCGGGTCCTGCTCGATCCGCCAGTAGAAAGGAATGCCGGCTGCGGCGTACTCGCCGGGCTTGGCGAAGCGGTCGATCCGTCGGGTGCCCGGCGAGACGATCTCCACGGCGAGTACGACATCCGTCGGCCGCAGCATGGACCGATCGGACGGCACCTCGGCGCGGCGCAGCAGGACATCCGGCTGTCGGCTGGTGTTGAAGCTGAGCCCGACACCAACGGCTTGAGCGGCCCGGAGGTCGCCGGGCGCGTGCTGCAGCAGCCAGTGGGCGAGTAGTAGGGAGATGTCCTGATGGCCCAGGGTGGGGGAGGGTGTCACCTGGATGACTCCGTCGACGAGTTCGAGGCGGGGGGCGTCATCCGGCAGATTGAGCAGATCCTCGACCGTGTAGTCGGCGCGCTGCTGCCGCATCGGGTCCGGACACCAGGGGCCAGGTGGTGTCGGGATGGGCTCCGCGCTCATGGGTCGAGCCTACCGCCCATCGATGGGGTGGGGGCCGCACCGCGAGTGCGACGCGGTCATTCGGCCGGCTTCTCGGTGACGAAGATGGCGGTGCCGGGGAAGAGCCGTCCGCGCAGCGGGCTCCACTGCCCCCAGATCCCCTCGTGCCCCTCCGGCCACTCCGGCTCCACCAGGTCCAGCAGCCGGAATCCGACCCCGACCAGCTCCCGGATCCGGTCGCCGAGGGTGCGGTGCTGCTCGACGTAGGTGGCCACGCCGGATTCGCCCTGCTCCACATAGGGGGAGCGGTCGAAGTACGAGTGCACGGCGGTCAGCCCGCCCTCGCCCGGGTCGTCGAGGAAGATCCAGCGCATCGGGTGGGTCACCGAGAAGACCCACCGGCCGCCAGGGCGCAACACCCGGTTCACCTCGGCGAGCAGGGCTGCTGAGTCGTCCACGAACGGGATCGCACCGAACGCGGTGCAGGCGAGGTCGAACGACCGGTCGGCGAACGGCAGGGCGAGCGCGTCGGCCTGCACCAGCGGTACGCGTACCCCGGTGCGGTCGGCGGCTTCCGCGGCGTGCCGCAACATGCCGGCGGACAGGTCGAAGGCGACCGGCAGGGCGCCCTGGGTGGCCAGCCAGCGGGCGGTGGACGCGGCTCCACAGCCGACCTCGAGCACCCGCCGCCCGGCCAGGTCACCGAGCCAGCCGGGCGTCGGCCTCACGCAGGCCCTCGGGAGACCCAGACGAGTCGACGGTCGCCGAGGAAGGCGCCGTGCTCGGCCTGGTAGTCGTCGGCTCGG
>JAEVHO010000125.1 GCA_016802835.1 Micromonospora sp. ATA32
CACGGGAACTCCTCGGGGGGTGGGGCAGGGGTGGGATGATCCTGCCCCGCTGCGACCCGCGGCGGGACACCCAGGGCCGGACCCGGCCGGCATGCGGGCGTGTCGTCGACGAGGAGCGGGCCGGAACCGTAACGCGACGTACGTCAGGCCGTCACCAGGTGAGGACCCTGCCTGGAGGGCCGGCGGAGGACGCCGGTGCCGACGGCATCGTGTTGTGTGCGACGGTTGTCTGATACAGGATCAGCAGGGCACTCGGAAGGAGCCCGACATCACCAGCGATCTCCCGCGTCTCGCGGCGGTGACCCGGCCGACCCGGGGGACCGGCCTGGCCGGTCCCTCCGTCGCACCCCAGGCCTATCCGCACGGCGGCCTCGGGCGCCACGTCAACCTGCCGCCCGGCGAACGGCTGCGGGTCCTGCTCGTGGAGGACGACGAGGGCGACGCCTTCCTGGTCGGTGAGCTGCTGGCCGAGACCAACTCGATGATCGACCTGCTGGTCGCCACCAGCCTCAGCGAGGCCCGGCAGCGGGTGCTGGGCGTGGACTGCGTCCTGCTCGACCTCGGCCTGCCCGACGCGCAGGGGCTCGACGGGCTGCGGCAGGTGCTCGAGATGTCCAGCGGCGCGGCGGTCTGCGTGCTGACCGGCCGCTCCGACGAGCACCTCGGCATCGTCGCGGTCGCCGAGGGCGCCCAGGACTACCTGGTCAAGGGACAGGTCGACGGGGTACTGCTGACCCGGGCGCTGCGGTACGCGGTGGAGCGCAAGCGGGCCGACGAGAACGCCCGGCGGCTGCGCGAGGTCGAGCTGCGTCAGGCGGAGTCCGCCCGCCTGGAGCGCGGCCTGCTGCCCCAGCCGCTGATGTCCACCGACCAGGTGGCCGTGCACACCTTCTACCGCCCCGGCCGGCACGCGGCGCTGATCGGCGGCGACTTCTACGACGTGGTGCAGACCCGGCCGGACCGGGTCGACCTGATCGTCGGCGACGTCTGCGGGCACGGGGTCGACGAGGCGGCGCTCGGCGTCGAGCTGCGGGTGGCCTGGCGTGCGCTGGTGCTGGCCGGCGTGCCGGACGACGAGGTGCTGCCCGCCCTGGAGCAGGTGCTGATGAGCGAGCGCCGGCTCCAGGAGATCTTCGCCACCGTGGCGACCACCCGGCTGGACCTCGCCGCCGGTCGGGCCACCGTCCGGCTCGCGGGGCACCCGCCGCCGCTGCTGCTCGCCGGCGGTAAGGTCGCGCCGGTACCGGCCCCGGCTGGCCGGCTGCTTGGCATACGACCCCGCCGGCCCGAAGCCTTCGACCTGGAGTTCGACACGGATGACTGGTCCCTGCTGATGTACACCGACGGCCTGATCGAGGGTCGGGTGGGCGCCGGCGACGAGCGGCTCGACGTGGCGGGACTGACCGGGCTGCTCGGCGAGCCGGCCAACCACGCGGTGCCGCTGGCTGAGCTGCCAGCCTGGCTGGTCGGCCGGGCGGAGCAGCTCAACGGAGGCCCGTTCGCCGACGACGTCGCCATGCTGCTGGTCAGCCAGGGCGGTGGCCGGTGACCACGATCGCCCCCGGCTGGACCCTGCGCCGTCGGGTGATCGCTCTACTCACCGTGGTCGTCGTGCTGCTGGTCGGTCTGGCGGCCGCCGAGGCTGCGGTGGCCGCGAGGAACCGCGCGAACATCGACGCGGTGGTGGTGAAGACCGGGCCGCTCCGGGTGCAGGCGCAGGAGTTGCTCAGCGCGCTGCTCGACCAGGAGACCGGAGTGCGGGGGTACGCGGTCAGCGGCGACCGGGCCGACCTGGCCCCGTACGAGAACGGCGTCCGACAGCAGCGCGACACCGTCGCCGCGATGCACTCGCTGACCGACGACTACCCGGGCGTCGCCCGCGAGCTGCGCGTCGTCGAGCAGCAGACGGCGCAGTGGCGCCGGTCCGTCGCGGAGCCGGTGATCGTCGCTACCGAACGCAGCGGTACCCCAGCCGGCCAGGCGTTCATCACCGACCAGGCCCGTCAGCAGTTCGACCAGATCCGGGCCTCGGTGGAAAAGCTTCAGGGCGAAATCCTCACCGCCGGTCAGCGCAGCGCGGCGAAGGCCTACGAGACCAGCAACCTGCTGGTCCTACTGCTGATCATCGCGGCGGTGGTGGTGGCGATCGCCGGCACCGTGCTGCTGCTCTCCCTGGACCGGATCGTGATCCGTCCGCTGACCGGCCTCGCCGATCAGGTGCGGGAGGTTGCCGAGGGCGACTACCAGCACCACATCGCCGGCTCCGGCCCGCCCGAGTTCGTCCGGCTAGCCGACGACGTGGACTCGATGCGGCAGAAGATCGCGAAGGACCTGGCCGAGGTACGCGAGGCCCGGGAGCGGATCGAGTGGGTCAACAGCCAGCTGCAGAAGCAGGCCGAGGAGCTGACCCGGTCCAACCGTGACCTGGAGCAGTTCGCGTACGTGGCCTCGCACGACCTGCAGGAGCCGCTGCGTAAGGTGGCCAGCTTCTGCCAGCTGCTGCAGCGCCGCTACGCCGGGCAGCTAGACGAGCGGGCCGACCAGTACATCTCCTTCGCCGTCGACGGCGCGCAGCGGATGCAGCGCCTGATCAACGACCTGCTGGCGTTCTCCCGGATCGGCCGGCTCACCACCGGCTTCACCGAGGTCGACCTCAACAAGGTGATGGGCGACGTGGCCGGACAGACCGAGGCCGCCCGGCAGTACGCCGACGCCGAGCTGACCTGGGACGAGCTGCCGGTGATCCGCGGCGAGGAGCCGTTGCTGACCAACCTGCTGGCCAACCTGGTCAGCAACTCGATCAAGTTCCGCCGACCGGACGTGCCGCCGAAGGTGCACGTCTCGGCCCGGCTGGTGGGCGACGAGTGGGAGATCAGCTGCCAGGACAACGGCATCGGGATCGAGCCCGAGTTCGCGGACAAGATCTTCGTGATCTTCCAGCGGCTGCACTCCAAGGACGCGTACCCGGGCACCGGGATCGGCCTGGCGATCGCCAAGAAGATCGTCGAGTACCACGGCGGTCGGGTCTGGGTCGACACCGACGCCGAGGAGGGCACCGCGATCCGGTTCACCCTTCCGGCGCTGCCCGAGGACGTCGAGGCGGCCGCCGCCGCCGAGCGGCAGGCCGAGCAGGAGCAGGCCGCGGACGGGCCGACCCCCGACGCCGAGTCGGCCGATGCCGCCGCCGGGACCGACAGCGGGACCGACAGCGGGACCGACAGCGGGACCGACAGCGGGGCGGCGCCGTCGGGCCGGCCGGGCAGCGAACGGACGACACAGGAATCGCGGACGGCACGGATGCGTCGCCGGAGAGCGGTAAAACGGGTGGCATGAGGGAGACGGTGGGATGACCGCGCCGGCAGATGGCAACAGCCCGATCGAGGTCCTGCTGGTCGAGGACGACGCGGGCGACGTGTTGATGACCCAGGAGGCGTTCGAGGAGCACAAGCTGCGCAACCGGCTGACCGTCGTCTCCGACGGCGCCGAGGCGCTGGCCTACCTGCGCCGCGAGGGCCAGTACGCGGACGCGGTGGTGCCCGACCTGATCCTGCTCGACCTGAACCTGCCCCGTCGCGACGGCCGGGAGGTGCTCGAGGAGATCAAGCAGGACGAGGACCTGCGCCGGATCCCGGTCGTGGTGCTCACCACCTCGCAGGCCGACGAGGACATCCTGCACAGCTACCAGTTGCACGCCAACGCGTACGTGACCAAGCCGGTCGACTTCGAGCGTTTCATCGCGGTGGTCCGGCAGATCGACGAGTTCTTCGTCAGCGTGGTCAAGCTGCCGCCGCGTGGCTGACACCCTGCTCGACGACGTCGGCGGGCTGCTCTGGGAGGCCGCCGACCAGGTCGTGGTACCGCTGTTCCGCCAGCTCGACGCCGAGGACATCTCTGAGAAGGCCCCGGGCGAGGTGGTCACGGTGGCCGACCAGCGCGCCGAGGAGATGATCTCGGCCGGCCTGCGCCGGATGCGTCCCGGCTCGGTGGTGGTTGGCGAGGAGGCGGTCGCCGACGACCCGGACCTGCTGCGCCACCTGCGCGACTCCGGTGACGTCTGGCTGGTGGACCCCGTCGACGGCACCGCCAACTTCGCCGCCGGCAAGCGCCCGTTCGCCCTCATGGTGGCCCTGCTGACCGGCGGTGAGCCGCCGCCGCCTGGGTGCTGGACCCGATGGCCGGAACCCTGGCCACCGCCAGGGCGGGTGAGGGCGCGTACCTGGACGGGCGTCCGGTCCGGACGGCCGACGCGGTGCCGCCACTGGGCGCGCTTCGCGGGACGGCGGTGACCAGGTTTCTGCCGCCGGCGAGCCGCGCGGCGGCCGAGGCGGGCGGCGAGCGGATCGGCGAACTGCTCCCCGGCCAGCACTGCGCCGGCCGGGAATACCTGGACCTACTCACCGGGGCTCAGCACTTCGTGCTCTTCTGGCGGACCCTGCCCTGGGACCACGCCCCCGGGGCGCTGCTGGTCCGGGAGGCCGGCGGGGTCGCCCGGCGGTTCGACGGCACCGACTACCACCCGGCCGACGACCGCCTGGGCCTGCTGGTCGCCGCCGACGAACGGGTGTGGGCGCAGGCCCGCGACGGGCTGCTCGACCACTGAGCGACGAGCCGTTCACGCTGCGTCGAGCAGTCGTGTCGACGTGGGTCGCGCGCCTGGCCAAGCGCCCTGATTCCGGTATCGTGACCGGCGGTCTCCGCCAGCAGGCCGCCGACCGGCGCCGGTGGGGGCCGCCGCCGCGCAGTGACCAACCGGGGGTCGGCGGCTGACGGAAGGACGCTTTCGTGCCCAGGACCAGGTTCAACCACGCCCACCGGCCGATAACCGCGTTGCTCGCCGCGATGGCGCTGCTCCTCGGCGTCGCCGTCGGCGCCGCACCGGCCGCCGCCGAGCCCGGCGAGGGTGGGACCAAGCAGCTCCGCGAGGCGCTGGAAGCCGCCGCCAAGGGACACATCGAGGCGAAGGCCCGGCTGGACAACTCCAAGCGCCGGCAGCAGGCGCTGGTCGGCGAGCTGAAGACGGTCGAGCTGCGAACGGTCGAGCTGACCGCACAGGTGGGTGAGGTGGCCGCGCAGTCGTACCGGGTGGGTCGGCTCACCCCGGTGTCGATGCTGCTGCAGAGCGCCACGCCGGAGAGCTTCCTGCGGCGCGCCGCCGAGCTGGACGTGATGGCCCAGCGCGACGGCAAGCGGATCCGTGCGCTGACCGATGCGCGTGCCGAGGCCACCGCGGCCAAAACCGCGATCGACGTCGAGGTACGGGAGCAGCAGAAGCAGCTCGCGGCGCTGGCCAAGAAGAAGCGGGACGCCGAGCGGGCGCTCGCCACCGTCAGCTCGGGCGCCAGCGCCGGTTTCAGCGGCGGATCCAGCTCGGCCAGTCCGGCGCCGCGCAACTCCGACGGCTCCTGGCCGTCGGAGTCCTGCTCGGTGAACGACCCGACCACCTCCGGCTGCATCACGCCGCGCACCCTGCACGCCATGCAGCAGGCCAAGGCGGCCGGCTACAAGCGCTACGTCTCCTGCTTCCGCAGCGGCGGCGACGGCGAGCACCCGAAGGGCCGGGCCTGCGACTTCGCCGCCGCCACCAACGGCTTCAAGGACGAATCCGCGCGCGGCGGCGACAAGGCGTACGGCGACAGCCTGGCGAACTACTTCAAGAACAACGCCAGCCGGCTCGGGGTGCTCTACGTGATCTGGTATCGGCAGATCTGGATGCCGAACACCGGCTGGCGGGCGTACAGCGGCTCCGGCAGCCCGGCCGCCGACCACACAAACCATGTTCATCTTTCGATGTACTGACCCGGACTGCCGGGAACGCTGCGTACCATCGCGACGGTGAGCAGTTCATCGTCCGACGTCGTCGTCGAGGCGGCGCCGTCCGCGCCGCCCGCGGCCCACGCGCTTCCCAACGGTCTCGCCGCGTTCCTGGTCTTCTTCGCCAGCGGCGCCGTCCTGGTGCTGGAGACCGTCGCCCTGCGGCTGGTCGGCCCGTACGTCGGGGTGACCCTCCAGGTGACCAGCTCGGTGATCGGCATCGCGCTGGCCGCCATCGCGTACGGCGCCTGGTCGGGTGGCTTTCTGGCCGACCGCCGGGACCCGCGCACCTTGCTGGCCCCGGCCCTGGTGCTGGCCGGCATCGCCACCGCGGTCACCCTGCCGGTCGTCCGGTACGCCGGCGAGCTGCTGCGTGGCGGGGCGGCCAGCGCCATCCTGCTGCTCACCGCGCTCGCCGTCTTCGTGCCGGCGGCGCTGCTCGCCGCGGTCACGCCGCTGGTGGTCAAGCTCCAGCTCGCCGACCTGCGCCGCACCGGCCAAGTGGTCGGGCGGCTCTCCGGCATCGGCACGCTGGGCGGCATCACCGCCACCCTGGTGACCGGCTTTGTGCTGGTGGCGGCCCTGCCCAGCACGGTCATCGTGCTCGCGCTGGCGGTGCTGCTCGGCGTCACCGGGCTGCTGCTCGGGGCGTACCTGCGGCGGCGCGACCGGGCCGGGCTGCCCGGTCCGGCCCGGACGACGGCCACGCTGGCGGTGCTCGGGCTGGTCGGCGCCGGCCTGACCACCGTCGCCCCGAATCCGTGCGACGTCGAGACGGCGTACCACTGCGCGAAGGTGGAACGGGACCCGACCCGGCCGAGCGGGCGCACCCTGCTGCTCAACTCGGCCCAGCACTCGTACGTGGACCTGGCCGACCCGACGCACCTGGAGTACGCGTACACCCAGTGGATCGGAGTGGTGGCCGACGTGGCGGCGCCGAAGGGCCAGCGGCTCGACGCGCTGCACCTGGGCGGTGGCGGCTTCACCATGCCGCGCTACCTCACCGCCACCCGGCCGGGTACCGACAACGTGGTGTTCGAGATCGACGGTGGGCTGGTCGAGCTGGACCGCAAGGAGCTGGGCGTACGCACCGGGCCCGGGCTGCGGGCGGTGGTGGGTGACGCCCGGATGCTGGTCGGCGACGAGCCGACCGACAGCCGGGACCTGATCGTGGGGGGACGCCTTCGGGCACCTGGTGGTGCCCTGGCACCTGGCCACCCGGGAGATGGCGGCGGAGATCCGTCGGGTGCTCCGGCCGGGCGGCGTCTACGTGCAGAACGTCATCGACTATCCGCCGGGCCGCTTCATCCACAGCGAGCTGGCCACCGTCGCCGCCGAGTTCCGGCACGTCGCGCTGATCGCCCCGCCGACCGCGATCGCCGGCGAGGTGGGCGCGAACTTCCTCATCGTGGCCTCCGACGCGCCGCTGCCGGTGGCCGCCATCCAGGCCCGGTTGTTGACCCTGACCGGGCCGGCGAGCCTGCTCTCCGACGCCGAGCTGACCGGGTTCGTCGATGGCGCGCTGGTGCTGACCGACGACTACGCGCCGGTGGACCAACTGCTCGCGACCGCCTGATCGGGTGGCAATCCTGACCGATTCCGACCGTGGGGGTGTAGGAGTGGCCGTTCCGGGCAACAACTCCGACCATGGGTGGAGCGGTGTGTAACGGTGCACAACTGCTCGGTCAGCGCTACCGGCTGATCGAGCAGCTCGGCGCGGGCGGCATGTCCGTGGTGTGGAGGGGATACGACGAGGTGCTCGGTCGCCAGGTGGCGGTCAAGGTGCTCGCCTCCCGGCTGGCCAGCGACAAGGCGTTCCGGCACCGGATCCGGATCGAGGCCCAGGCGGCCGCGCGGCTCTGCCACCCCAACATCACCAACGTGTACGACTACGGCGAGTCCGAACAGGTCGGGCTCTGCGTGCCGTACGTGGTGATGGAGCTGGTCGACGGCGGTCCGCTGAGCGCCCGGCTCGGTCGCGGCGGGCAGCTGCCCTGGCGGGAGGCGGTGACGATCGGCGCCGAGGTGGCGTCGGCGCTGGCCACCGCGCACGCCCGCGGGGTGGTGCACCGGGACGTCACCCCGGGCAACGTGATGCTGACCTCGACCGGGGTGAAGGTGGTCGACTTCGGCATCTCGGCGCTGGTCGGGGAGAGCGAGAAGGGGCCGGACGGCACCCTGCTCGGCACCCCCGCCTACCTGGCACCGGAGCGGCTGGACAACGGCCAGGTCTCGCCGGCCACCGACGTGTACGCGGTCGGCCTGCTGCTGTATCGGATGCTCACCGGCCGGCTGCCCTGGGAGGCGAGCACCACCACCCAGATGCTGCGGGCGCACATGTACAACGAACCGGAGCCGATGCCCGAGGTGACGGGGCTGGCCGACGAGGTCGGCGAGCTGGTGCGTCGCTGCCTGGCCAAGCGCCCCGAGGACCGGCCGGCCACCGCCGAGCTGGCCCGTACGCTCGCCGACGCGGCCGGCATCCTGGCCGCCGTACCGGTCTCGCCGGCGCTCGGCGCGTTCGACCCGGCGCTGCTGGAGAACGCCGGCACCACGATCCTGCCCTGGTCCGCCGACACCGACGCGCTGCCCTTCTCCGGCGTACGGACCCGGCGCGCGACGGCCCGCCGTCGGCGCGTCGAGGCGGGGGTGGCTGCGGCCGGCCTGGTCGCGGTGACCGCGGCCATGTGGGGCGTGACCTCCCGCAGTTCGGCCGGCGGTGGCGTGGAACAGCCGACCGAGGCCCGGATGGGGCTGGAGCAGCAGACTCCCTGCGCGGTCGCGTTCGTCCTGCGCCGGGACTCCGGCAAGGACTTCGCCGCCGAACTGACCCTCACCAACACCGGTCAGCAGGAACTGCGCGACTGGACGATGAGCTTCGCCTTCCCCGGCCAGCAGACGGTCACCGGGGCCCCTCCGGCGATACGCCAGGAGGGCCGGACGGTGCGGGTCCAGCCGGCCGTCGCGCACGCCGCGTTGGCGCCCGGCAAGTCCGAGAAGATCTCGCTGACCGGCCGGTACACCGGGGTGAATCCGTTGCCGGTGGAGTTCCGCCTCGGCGACACCGCCTGCGGGGTCCAGGTCGCCGGGGTGGCCGGCAGCGCGCCGACGACCGCCCCTGCCAAGGTGCCGGTGAAGGCGCCGGCCAAGGCGCCGGCGAAGGCCACGACATCGTCGCGCGGCGGCGCGTCCGGCGGTGCCCCGAAGGCCAAGCCAGGCCCCTCCGGCAAGGGCAAGGGGTCAGGTGACGGCGGGGGAAAAGGCGGGGAGTAGGGCCGAAGAAGGGGGACGGCAAGGGCCACCACAAGGGAAAATGACCCCTCAGCCGAGCCCGGCGAACCGCTGCACCTGTCCGATCGTTCCCTCCACGACGAGCACACTGCCCTCCCTGAGCACGGTGTCGGGTGAGGCGTACCGGAACGGTTCGCCGGGCAGCTTCGCGCCGACCACCATCACCCCGTACCGCTCGGCGAGGGCCAGCTCGCGCAGCGTCCGGCCGACCAACGGCGGCGGCACCCGCACCTTGGCGATCGCGAAGTCGTCGCCGAACTCGATGAAGTCGAGCATCCGGCTGACGACCAGGTGAGCCACCCGTTCGGCGGTGTCCGCCTCCGGGAAGATCACGTGGTGGGCGCCGACCGAGGCGAGGATCTTCGCGTGCTTCTCCGAGGTCGCCCGCGCCCAGATCTGCGGTACGCCCACCTCGGCCAACGCCAGCACCGTGAGCACGCTCGGCTCCACCGAGGACCCGATGGCCACCACCACCCGCTGAAAGTCCTCGATGCCAAGCTGACGCAGTGCGCTCTCCTCCGTCGCGTCCGCCTGGACCACCCGCTCCAGCGACGACGACCAGCGTTGTACCTGGTCGAGGTCCCGGTCCACGGCGAGCACCTGGTGGTCGAGCCGGGTCAGCGAACCGGCCAGCCGAGAGCCGAACCGGCCCAGCCCGATCACCGCGATGTCCCCGTCGGTGTCACTCCTAGCCGACAATGGGTTGCTCCTTCGGATAGCGGTACAGCCGGCGTCGGCTGTTCAACGCGATCGCCGAGCCGAGGGTGAGCGGGCCGACCCGGCCGATGTACATCAGGGCGGTCAGCACGTACAGGCCGGGCTCGGGCAGCGTCGGGGCCAGTCCCACGGAGAGCCCGGTGGTGCTGAACGCCGAGGTGACCTCGAACAGCGACTCGTTGAACCGGACCCCCTCGGTGACCAGGATCAGTCCCACCGTGCCGACGGCCACCAGCGCCACGCTGATCAGGGCGACGGTGAGCGCCTGTCGCTGGCTGGCGCCGGCCACCCGGCGGCGGCCCACGGTGACGTCCGGTTCGCCCCGCAGCTCCGCCCAGATGCAGAAGGCCAGCAGGAAGAACGTGGAGACCTTGATGCCGCCGGCGGTGCTGGCACTGCCACCGCCGATGAACATCAACGCGATGAGCAGCGGGTGGCTCTCCTCGCTCAGCCACTTGATGTTGATCACATCAAAGCCACCGGTGCGGCTGAGCGCGATCTGGGTGAACGACGCCAGCACCTTGCCCGGGCCGTCATAGGTGCCGATGGTGCGCGGGTTGGTCCATTCTGCGAGCAGCAGGCCGACGAAACCGGCGGCCAGCAGCACCACGCTGCCCCAGATGGTGAGCTTGGTGGCGACCGCCCAGCGGGCCGGGCGCCGCCAGTGCCGGGCCGCCTCGAAGAGCGCGGGGAAGCCGAGCCCACCGATGATCGCGCCGATCCCCAGCGGCAGGGCCACCCACGGGTCCCGGGAGAAGGCGAGGAGACCGTCGGAGTAGAGCGTGAAGCCGCCGTTGTTGAACGCCTGGACGGCGTGGAAGGTGCCCGACCACAGGGCGCGGCCCGGCGGGTAGCCGTACGTCAGCCAGAGGCGCCCGGTGACGACCAGCGTCATCAGGGTCTCGCACACGATCACCGTGGCGGCGATGCGCAGCAGCAGCCAGCGCACGTCGCCGATGCCGTACTCGGCGGTCTCCGCCTGCACCAGCAGCCGGTTGCGCAGGCCCAGTTGCCGGGAGACGGCGAGGCTGACGAGGGCGGCGCCGGTGAGGATGCCGAGGCCGCCGACCTGGGTGAGCACGGTGATCATCACCAGCCCGAAGCCGTTCCAGTAGTTCGGGGTGTCGTTGACGGCCATGCCGGTCACCGACACCGCGGAGGTGGCGGTGAACAGGGCGGTGACCAGCGGGGTGTAGCGCTGCTCGCTGGTGGCCCAGGGCAGCATCAGCAGCCCGGTGCCGATTCCGATCGCCACCAGGAAGCCCAACGGCACCAGCCGGACGGGGTGACGAAGGAACCGGCGCACCATCCAATCTTCTGATCGCGGGCGGGCCGGGGTCGGGGAATGGCACATCCCGGAGATTCACCTGGCGGCCAGCCACCGACCAACTGGGCGGTCAGTCGGGACCGGTCTGCTGGGCACAACCCATCGACGAAGGAGGCGGCGTTGCGACGTACCCTTTCCGCCCTCGGCGTGGCCGGCGCCCTGCTGGCCGTGGCCGTGCCCGGCGCGGCCTCGGCCCGCCAGGACGACGCGGACCGCGCCGACCGCGCGGACCGGGCCACCGACCGGCCCATCGTGATCGGCCACCGGTGCGCGGGCGGCTACCGCCCGGAGCACGCCCTGGAGGCGTACCGGCTGGCGATCCGGATGGGCGCCGACTACATCGAGCCGGACCTGGTCTGACGATCGACGGGGTGCCGGTCACCGGCTGGTTCACTGAGGATTCACCGTGGCCGAGCTGTAGACGCTGCGGGCCAAGGAGCGGCTGCCGCAGGTGCGGGTGGCCAACACCGCCTTCGACGGCAGGTTCGAGGTGCCCACCTTCCAGGAGGTCATCGACCTGGCCCGGACCGAGAGCCGCAACCGGGGCCGGACCATCGGCATCTACCCGGAGACCAAGCACCCCAGCTACTTCGCCTCCATCGGGCTGGCCCTGGAGGAGCCGCTGGTGGCGGTGCTGGTCCAGCTCCTCGGCGCCACTGGCACAGCACTGACCGCCGCCCGCTGACCCGTCGCCCACTCCGGGCGGCGGGTCAACGTCGCTGCCGTGCCCAGGGTGTGGAGGCGCTGTAACAATCACCCGCCCGCTCCGGCTCAGTTGGATGCCGGGCGGGTCCTTCGCCGATCGATTACCCGCCACCGCGACCATCAGGCGTCGTTCAGACATTGGAGGGCCATCGAGAAACATCGGTCGGACAGTTGTGGCGCTCTTCCCATGCGTACGGATGTTCGACAAGATGGTCACTTCGTGAGCGGAAGGAGCGGCGCATGGCCGACAAGAGCGCCATCGAGTGGACGGAAGCGACCTGGAACCCGACCACCGGTTGCGACCGAATCTCCGCCGGGTGCGACAACTGCTATGCGATGACTCTGGCAAAGCGGCTCAAGGCCATGGGCTCGGCCAAGTATCAAGCGGACGGTGACCCCCGCACCTCTGGGCCGGGCTTCGGTGTCGCCTTGCACCCTGACGCTCTTGACATTCCTCGACGTTGGCGGGAACCTCGCACCGTCTTCGTCAATTCGATGTCCGACCTGTTCCATGCGCGCGTTCCCATCGACTACGTACAACAGGTGTTTGCCGTGATGCGGGAGACGCCGAGGCACACCTTCCAGGTGCTGACCAAGCGGGCGGCCAGGTTGGCCAAGGTTGCCCACCAGATCGACTGGCCAGCGAACGTCTGGATGGGCGTGAGCGTAGAGAATGACGCCCAGCGGGAGCGGGTGGACCACCTCCGTGAGGTACCGGCATCGGTGCGCTTTATCTCGGCCGAACCGCTAATCGGTCCACTGGCCAACCTGGACCTCAACGGCATCGACTGGCTGATCGCTGGCGGAGAATCGGGTCAGGGCTGCCGGCCGATGGAGCCGGCATGGGTTAGCAGCCTGAGAGATCAATGCGCGCGGGCCGAAACCGCCTTCTTCTTCAAGCAGTGGGGTGGGCGCACCCCGAAGGCGGGAGGCCGAGTGCTGGACGGCCGGACCTGGGATCAGATGCCCACACCTAGATTGCTGACCGCGGTCTAGTACGGCAGCCGCCATTGGCTAGTTGACCAGGGCGTATGCGCGGCTGAGTCGGGTGCGTTGGTGGAACCAGCGTGAGCGGGCTTGGTGGCGGCGGCGCCAGGTGCTCCAGTGGTGGGCGTGGTCGGGCGGTGTCGGTTGATGCTGCAGTCTGGCCAGGAGTCGTCGTGTTTCGGGG
>JAEVHO010000126.1 GCA_016802835.1 Micromonospora sp. ATA32
CTGCCGCCGGCGGTCGGTCGGCGAGCCGGGGTTGAGCAGGCGCAGGCCGCCAGGGGCGACGCTGTCCCACGGGATGTGCGAGTGACCGAAGACCAGCAGCTCGCCGGCGCACGCCACCCCGGCATCCCCGCTCCGACCACGACCACACCGGCCCGGTCCGCATCCATCCGAGTCGGTGAGTCAGCGCGGCGGCAGGCGGTGCAGCTCGACCTCGTCGAGCGCCCCGCCGCCACCCGCGCCGTGAGATAGGTGGCGTACGGCTGCCGCCGGCGGTCGGTCGGCGAGCCGGGGTTGAGCAGGCGCAGGCCGCCAGGGGCGACGCTGTCCCACGGGATGTGCGAGTGACCGAAGACCAGCAGCTCGCCGGCGCACGCCACCCCGGCATCCCCGCTCCGACCACGACCACACCGGCCCGGTCCGCATCCATCCGAGTCGGTGAGTCAGCGCGGCGGCAGGCGGTGCAGCTCGACCTCGTCGAGCGCCCCGCCGCCACCCGCGCCGTGAGATAGGTGGCGTACGGCTGCCGCCGGCGGTCGGTCGGCGAGCCGGGGTTGAGCAGGCGCAGGCCGCCAGGGGCGACGCTGTCCCACGGGATGTGCGAGTGACCGAAGACCAGCAGGTCGCGGTCGCCGTACCGGGCGGCGCAGCGCTCCTCCCGCCGGTCCCGGGGCCCGGTCTCGTGCACCACGGCCACCCGCAGTCCGGCGAGTTCCAGCCGCGCCACCTCGGGCAGCCGGGCCCGCAGCTCGGGGCCGTCGTTGTTGCCGTGCACCGCTACCAGCCGGCGAGCGCGGGCCTCGATCGCGTCCAGCAGCGCCACGTCCACCCAGTCCCCGGCGTGCAGCACCACGTCGGCGGCGTCGATCGCCGCCCAGAGCGGTCCGGGCAGGTCCCGGGCCCGCTTGGGGACGTGGGTGTCGGCCGTGATCACCAGGCGCATCCCGTCATTCTCCCGGAGCCCGGCGGCGAACCGCCGAGCCGTGCAGCCGGGTCAGGCGCCCTGCCCCTGGTTCTGCATGAGACCACCGTCCATGAAGTATGTGGACCCGGTGACGTACTCCGCGTCGTCGCTGGCCAGGAAGACCGCCAGCCGGGCGATCTCGCGGGGCTGGGCGGCCCGCTTCCAGGGGATGCTCTGCACCTGCTCCTCCAGGTACTGCGGGTCGTCGATGGCCTTCTGGTTGAACGGGGTGAGCACCATCCCCGGCCCGATGTTGTTGACGTTCATGTGCATCGGGGCGACCTCCAGGGCGAGGCTCTTGGCGAACTCCAGCATGGCGCCCTTGCTGGCGTCGTAGTCCGCGCCGCCGGCCCGGGCGACCTCCTGGTGGATCGAGGTGATGTTGATGATCTTCCCGCGTCCACCCTGGTCGCGACGGTGTCGGACGAACCGCCGGGAGCAGAAGAACGTGCCGTAGACGTTGGTCCGGATCGCCCGGTCCCAGGTCTCGGTGTCCAGGTCCACCACCGGGACGCCGGAGGCGTCCACCCCGGCGTCGTTCATCAGGATGTCCAGCGTGCCGAACTCGGCCAGGGCCTCGTCGAACATGGCCTCGACCTGGTGCTCGACGCTGATGTCGCCCTGCACCACCATGGCCCGCGGACCGGCCTGCCGCACCATGTCGCGGGTGTGGTTCGCCCCGGCGTGGTCGTGCAGGTAGTGCACCACCACGTTGGCGCCCTCTCTGCCGAACTCGATCGCGGTCGCCTGACCGATGCCCGAGTCCGAGCCGGTGATCAGGGCGGTCTTTCCGTCGAGCCGTCCGGTCATCGCCGTGCTCCTTCCGTCCGTCCCGCGCCAGTCGGCACGGGTTCTGGCGGTCGCTCCGCTTGCGCCTCGTCGGCCTCGGTGAGCCGCCCCGCTGCGTAGATCAGTCCGATGTGCGAGAAGGCCTGCGGGAAGTTGCCGAGCTGCTCGCCGGTGGACTGGTCGATCTGCTCGGCGAACAGCCCCAGGTCGTTGACCCGGCTGGCGAGCTGCTCGAAGAGTCGCCCCGCCCGGTCCCGGTCACCGGCCAGCGCCAGGCAGCTGGCCAACCAGAACGAGCAGATGACGAAGCCCGCCGGGTCGTCGTCCCAACGACGCAGCAGCCCGTCGCGGGAGAGCCGGCGCTCGACCACGTCCATGGTGGAGCGCATCCGCGGATCGTCCGCCGGCAGGAACCCGACCAGCGGCATGATCAGCACCGAGGTGTCCAGCTCGTCGGAGTCGAAGGCCCCGGTGTACGCGCCGACCCGCTCGTTCCAGCCCCGACTCAGCACGGCCTCGCGGACCTCGTCCCGGACTGCGGCCCAGCGGGCCACGTCGGCGGCGTCGCCGATCCGTCGACCGAACCGGACCGCCCGGTCCAGCGCCGTCCAGCACTGCACCTTGGACGAGACGTAGTGCCGTTCGACGTCGCGGGCCTCCCACATGCCGGCGTCCGGACGGCGCCAGTCCACCGTCGCCCGGTCGGCGAGGGCGTGCAGCAGCTGGCGGACGTCCGGCGACATCGGGTCCAGGTAGTACCGCATCACCCAGGCCGCGTCGAGGATCTCGCCGAGCACGTCGGTCTGCCGCTGCCGCCAGGCGTCGTTGCCCACGAAGACGGGCCGGCTGCCGGCGTACCCGCGGAGGTGGTCGAGGTGGTGCTCGGTGAGGTCCCGCTCCCCCTCCACGCCGTACATGATTGGCACGGGCTCGTCGCCGATCCGGCCCATCGCCCGCGCCACCCAGCCGAAGTGCCGGTCGGCCTCGTCGGGGCAGGCGGCCAGCCAGAGCGCCTGGAGGGTGAGGCTGAAGTCGCGGACCCAGACGAAGCGGTAGTCGTAGTTGCGGTCCCCGCCCAGTTCCTCCGGCAACGAGGTGGTCGCCGCGGCCACCACCGCGCCGCTCGGTCGGTACGTCATGCCCTGCACCACCATCGCGCTGTGCCGGACCTGCTCGCGGTAGCGCCCGTGGTAGTCATGCAGGCTCGCCCAGGAGCGCCAGCCGGCGGCGGCGTTGGCGACCACCCGCTCCGCGCCGGGCAGGGCGGGCGGATCGGCGTCGTAGGTGGGCGCGTACCCGAGGGCGAAGCCGTGGGACGAGCCGGCCCGCACGGTGAACCGGGCGGTGGCCTCGCCGTCGCCCAGCTCGGTCGGGACGTCCGAGCGTAGGCTCAACCGGGCGGCGCCGGCGGTGGCCTGGATCAGGCCCTCGGATTCCACCAGGTACGGCCTGACCCGCCCGTACTCGAAGCGCGGCCGGTAGTGCAGCCACATCGGCACCTCGCCGGAGAGACCCTCCACCAACCGGGCCAGGACGCGGGGCGAGCGCAGCCCGACATCGTGCCCCCGGGCGTCGGGCGCCAGGGCCAGCGCGTCGGTCACCGCCACCGACCCCTCCGGGGTGGTGAAGACGGTACGCAGCACCAGGGTGTCGTCCAGATAGGCCCGTTCGGCGTGGAAGTCACCGTCGGGCCGGATCGACCAGTGCCCCGCGTCGTCGTCGAGCAGCCGCCCGAACACCGAGGGCGCGTCGAACCGGGCGGGACACCACCAGTTCACCGCGCCGGCCCGGTCCACCAGGACCGCGCTGCGCCCGTCGGCCAGGAAGCCGTGCTCGCTGATCCGTCCGCTCTCCACGGCCGTGCCTACCCGGCGCGGCGGAAGAGCATTCGCGCGGCGGCCCGGGTTGACCGGCGGGGACCCGTCCGTTCGCGCCCGACGGGTATCGGCCTTGGCGTTCGCGTTACCGGGACGCAACCAGGGGAACCCGGGCCGTTGACGAAGGAGGATGCTCATGACCAGACCCTCGACTCCGACCGCGGCCTGGCAACCCGGGATGCCGGGCGGTAACAACCTCCCGTCGGGTCCGACCGGTCGGCCAGCCGCGCCCAGCGGGGACGGCCACGGACCTCAGGGCGGGCAGCCCACCGTGACGATCGGGTCGTACCCGGACTATCCGTCCGCGCAGCGGTGGTGGACTATCTGGCCGACAACCGGTTCCCGGTGGAACGCGCGGCGATCGTCGGCACAAACCTCACCCTGGTCGAGACGGTGCTCGGCCGGATGACCACGGGACGCGCCGCACTCGTCGGCGCAGGTACCGGCGCCTGGTTCGGCCTGTTCATCGGACTGCTCTTCGGCATCTTCACCGCCGGCAACTGGTTGGCGGTGATCCTGGTCGGTTTGGTGATCGGTGCGATCTGGGGTGCGGTGTTCGGCGCGGTCACGCATGCGATGACCGGCGGACAGCGCGACTTCACCTCGGCGAGCTCGTTGCGCGCCGGCCAGTACGCGGTCACCGTCGACGCCGACCTGGCGGATCAGGCCCGACAGCTGCTGGGCCGGATGCACCTGACGCCCACCGGCGCGACCGCCCGTTGACCGACGAGCACCACGGCCCCGGCGAATCCCGCGCCGGGGCCTTCGTCATCAGCTGCCGTAGGTCAGCTCGCCCGCCCGGATGGGGACGTCGACCCGGTTCTCCGGCGGGGCCAGCGGGCAGGCCCACCGGCTGTCGTACGCGCAGCTGGGGTTGTAGAGATAGTTGGGGTCCAGCCGGACCCGCCCGCCGGGCAGCACGGTCAATCCCCGCCCGAACGTCCCCTTCACCGTGTCGGTGAGGTACCGGCCCCCGCCGTAGGTCTCCCGGCCGCTCGTGCCGTCCCGGACGGGCACGAACAGCCCACCCCCGTACGCCTCGATCCACCAGAGGGTGAGCGGGCCCCACGGGGTCTCGGCGACGGCGGCCCGGCGGTAGTCGATCACGCCGTCCGGTCCCCCGGTGTCGATGCTCTCGGTGCCCGACGCGGGGCGCAGCGGTGCCTCGACCACGGCGGCCGGGTCGGGTGGAAACCACCGCAGCCCGGTGAACCCGGGCCGGTCCTCGGGCGGCACGGGGCTCTGCGGATGGCTGGCGAAGAGCGCGTCGCGGGCCGCCCGGAAGCCGGTCACGTCCCGGTCGGAGAGGTAGAGCCGGGCCACCCGCTCCCGCCAGTCGAGCAGTTCGAGAAGCTCCACCCGCCGAGCCTAACCAGCGACCCGGTCCAGCCGGTCGGTGACCAGGCGAGCGTGCAGATGTTCGTCGTGGCGCCGGCCGTCGCCGTACCGGTACGACTCGCGCAGCGTGCCCTCCGGCAGATAGCCGGCCCGGTCGGCGACCCGGCACGAGGCGGCGTTGGCCACCGCGTGGCACAACTCGATCCGGTGCAGCCCGAGGTACGCGAACGCCCAGCCGGTCAGCAGGATGACGGCCGTCGAGGCGATGCCTGGCCGGGGGCGGTCAGTTCGACGGGTTCCACGGGGCCGCAGTCTGGCACATTCCGCCGAGCGCCGCCCCAGGCTTTTGCCCGAGCGGGGCAGGTGCTTGAAAGCTGTATCAAGCTAGCCGGCCGTGCCCACAGCCTCTCTTAAGCGCCATCGTCGAGCAGAGAAGTTAAATTTTGAAGTAGTGCTACTCTGGCCGTGTGACGGAGAGCCTGGACACCGAACGGATGGCGGCCTGGCGTGCGTACATCGAGTCGAGCCAGCGGCTGTTCACCCAGTTGGAGGAGGACCTGCGCGCGGACAGCGAGCTGAGCTTCGCCGACTACCACGTGCTCGTGCTGCTCTCCGAGGCGCCGGGGCAACGACTGCGGATGGGTGAGCTGGCCGGCCGGCTGGTCTTCTCCCCCAGCCGCCTGACGTACCAGATCTCGTCCATGCAGCGGCGCGGCCTGGTCGCCCGGCAATCCTGCCCGCAGGACCGCCGGGGCAGCGAGGCGGTGCTCACGGCCGCCGGCCTGCTCGCCCTGCGGAGCGCCGCTCCGCACCACCTGGCGTCGGTGCGGACCCACCTGATGGACGACCTCGACGACGCCGAGGTCGCCTGCCTCACCCGGGTCTTCGAACGCCTCGGCCGGCGCCTGCGCGCCGACCGCGACGCGTCGGCCACCCTCAGCGACAGTTAAGGAGTTCGAGATGCCCGCCATCACCGTCGACGACGTCCTGGTCCTGCCCCGCCTGCCCAGGCTCGACGAGACCACCAGCTACCGGCCGGTCCGCCGGATGATCACCGCGCCGAGCGGGTACGAGGGCGAGGGCTTCCCGGTCCGCCGGGCCTTCGCCGGCGTGCCGCTGACCGAGCTGGACCCGTTCATCCACCTGGACCAGATGGGCGAGGTGGACTACGCCCCGGGCGAGCCGAAGGGAACCTCCTGGCACCCGCACCGCGGGTTCGAGACCGTCACCTACATCATCGACGGCATCTTCGACCACCAGGACTCGCAGGGTGGCGGCGGCACCATCACCAACGGCGACACCCAATGGATGACGGCCGGCAGTGGTCTGTTGCACATCGAGGCCCCGCCGGAGCACCTGGTGGCCAGCGGTGGCCTCTTCCACGGCCTCCAGCTCTGGGTCAACCTGCCCCGGGCGGCAAAGATGAACCCGCCGCGCTACCAGGACATCCGCGGCCGGGAGTCGGCGCTGCTCACCACGCCGGACGGCGGCGCGCTGATCCGGGTGATCGCCGGCGAGGTCGCCGGGCACCGCGGGCCGGGCTCCACGCACACCCCGATCACCATCACCCATGTGACGGTGCAGCCCGGCGCCGAGCTGAGCCTGCCCTGGCAGCCGGAGTTCAACGCGCTGGTCTACGTGCTGGCCGGCCGGGGCACGGTCGGCACGGACCGGCGGCCGATCCACACCGGGCAGCTCGCGGTGCACGGTCCGGGCGACGCGCTGCGGGTCACCGCGGACGCGAAGCAGGACGCCAACACCCCGGCGCTGGAGCTCTACATCATGGGCGGCAAGCCGATCCGGGAGCCGGTGGCGCACTACGGGCCGTTCGTGATGAACACCCGGGACGAGCTGATCCAGGCGTTCGAGGACTTCCAGGCCGGAAAGCTCGGCGTGGTTCCGGCGGAGCGGCTGCCGCACACCGGCGGCCAGGGCTCGCTGCCCTGACCCGCGTGCCGGTGGGCGTCCCCAAGCGGGGGACGCCCACGACGCCGGTCGGTCGGTCCCGCCGGCCCGGCGGCGGTCACGAGACGGCGAAGATTCCGGCGACGCCGAGGATCACCATGACCAGCACCGCCACCAACGCACCCCGTTCGCTCTCGACCGGCTGCTCGCGCTGTTCGGTCACGGCGTTCGTCGTCTCGGCGGGCATGGTGTGGCCTCCTCGGTTGTCGCGTCGGGGTCGGGTGCGTGCCGCGGGACAGGTCCCGACCTGGGGCCGGGCGTGCGCACCGCCGGCAGGGGTCATACCGTGAGGACGTTGTCGACCTCGGGAGGCTGGAACGTGCCGATGCAGGACTGGTTCCTCACCGCGCCGGAACGCGCCAACCCGACATCGGAGTTACCCGTCTGGACGACCGGAAACCTTGCCGAGCCGTTAATTCACGGCAGCGCGTACTTCGACCGGCTGGTCAGCGAGGTGGAGGCGCTGCAGGCCGGCGACCACCTGTTCTTCACCGACTGGCGGGGCGACCCCGATCAACGGATGCGCCCGGACGGGCCCACGGTGGCCCAGCTCTTCGCGCAGGCCGCCGAGCGAGGCGTGGTGGTCAAAGGCCTGGTCTGGCGCTCCCACCTCGACGCCCTCTCCTACAGCGAGGCGGAGAACCGCAACCTCAGCGAGACGATCTCCGCGGCCGGCGGCGAGGTGCTGCTCGACCAGCGGGTCCGCCGGGGCGGCTCGCACCACCAGAAGCTGGTGGTGCTGCGGCACCCGGGCGCGCCGGAGCGGGACGTCGCCTTCGCCGGCGGGATCGACCTCTGCCACAGCCGGCGCGACGACGCCGAGCACCGCGGCGATCCGCAGGCGGTGCGGATGTCCCCCCGGTACGGCGCCAACCCGCCCTGGCACGACGTGCAGCTCGCGGTCCGCGGGCCGGTGGTCGGCGCGTTGGACAGCCTCTTCCGGGAGCGGTGGACCGACCCGATGCCGCTGGACTCGGAGAACCCGATGGCCCACCTGCGGGACCGGCTGCGCGGCTCGGACCTGAAGCCCGACCCCCTGCCGGAACAGCCCGCCGATCCGCCACCCTGCGGCCCGCACCAGATCCAGGTACTGCGCACCTACCCGGCGGTACGACCCCGCTACTCCTTCGCCCCGGACGGGGAGCGCACGGTTGCCCGGGGATACACCAAGGTGGTCCGCGGGCCCGGCGGCTGATCTACCTGGAGGACCAGTACCTCTGGTCCACCGAGGTGGCCGAACTCTTCGCCCGGGCGCTGCGGGACAACCCGGAGCTGCACCTGGTAGCCGTCGTCCCCCGCTATCCGGACGTGGACGGCAGGCTGGCGCTGCCGCCGAACATGGTCGGCCGCGAGCAGGCGCTCTCGCTCTGCGAGGGGGCGGCGCCGGACCGGGTGCACGTCTTCGACGTGGAGAACCACGTTGGCGGCCCGGTCTATGTGCACGCCAAGGTCTGCGTGGTCGACGACGTCTGGGCCAGTGTCGGCAGCGACAACTTCAACCGCCGCTCCTGGACGCACGACAGCGAGCTGTCCTGCGCGGTGCTCGACGAGACCCGCGACGAGCGGTCCCCGACGGACCCGGCCGGGCAGGGCGACGGGGCCCGGGTCTTCGCCCGGGAGTTGCGGCTGCGGCTGTGGCGCGAGCACCTGGACCGGGACCCGGACGGGAGCGGGGACGACGAGCTGCTCGACCCGGCGGACGCGGTGCGGGCGGTCACCTCCGCCGCCGAGGCGCTGCAGAAGTGGTACGACGCTGGTCAGGTCGGGCCCCGGCCGCCCGGCCGGCTGCGCCCGCACAAGCCGGAGCGGCTGCCCTGGTACACCCGGCTCTGGGCGCTGCCGGCGTACCGGCTGGTCTACGACCCGGACGGCAGGCCGCTGCGGGCCCGGCGCGCGGGCACCTGGTGAGCGGGCTGCGGTCGCTCCGCAGCGCCGCTCTGCGCAGCCGGCCAGCGGCTCTGCCGCCCGGACAGGCGAACGAGAAGCGCGGGGAATAGAGGCCCCAGGCGATGGTCAGCGGGTTGGCCGGGCGTAGCGCGTAGGCCGGGTGGCTGGGCTCCAGGAACTCCACCGACTCGATCTCGAACGGGGTGACCGGCTCGGCCACGTACGGGTAGACGTTGCTCATCAACTCGCCGTCCCGCGCGGTGACGTACCGGTGGTGCCCGCTGCGGATCGCGTGGCCCGTCTCCCCGACCCGGACCCGGGCCCGGATCAGCGGCGACCCGTCGGTCTCGGTCTCTGCGGTCAGGCACTCGCCCCGGATGTCCATCCTGGTGTGACCGAGGGCGGCGGGGAGGCCGCGGGCCGCAGCGTACGCGCGCACCAGGGGGCTGGAGGTGAGGTAGTGGGTCCACCAGCCACCCGAGGTGGTGCTGTCCGGCGCGTCCGCCCCGGTCAGCGAGATGCCGAGATAGGTCACCGAGTAGGCGCCCAGGCCCGAGGTCTGGGCGGCGTCGTCGACCACGTACTGGTTCATGAAGACCTGCCGGTCGGCCCGCGGCCGCAGCCCGGCCGGAACCATCGACGCCACGGCGTCGGGATCAGCCGGCAGCCAGCTGAAGTAGAGCGTGCGGCAGTTCACGACGATCTGGGGTTCGGCAGGGTCTAGCACGGCGCCTCCGGGGGATGTACTCCCACCGACGCTACGGCCGGTCCCGTCGGCGGGACAAGGACGGATTGTTGACAATCTGAGCCCGGTGTCGGGTTTCGTGTTGACCGGTCGGCCGGCCCGGCCCTCCGACCGTCCCACGGCGTGCCGGGTGTCCGTCCACGCGACATCGGACGACCAGCCCCGGTAGCGGTGATCACAAGCGCCGGCGCTATGTCCGTTTACTGCCTTATGTGATAAGGAATTACTTAAGCACATCGTCTTTTCGGCTAGATTTCCCTGATCCGATCAGGCTAAGGTGAGTCCCGAACGGCCCATCTGAAGCTAAACCACAGCGTCACGTCTCTTGTCCGCGGACGAGGTGCAGGGAGGACCACCCATGACCGCGCCAACGATCAGCGAGCAGACGGCACCAACCGCGCCGGCCACCACGGAGAAGCTGGACCCGCGGTCGCTCACCAACAGCGCCGCCGACCTGCTGAACGCCATGGCCGCGCTGCCGGCGAACCACCCCTCGCGCGCCGCCCTGCGGGACCGGGCCATCGAGGCCTGGCTGCCGCTCGCCAACCACCTCGCCCACCGCTACAGCGGCCGGGGCGAGCCCACCGACGACCTGGCGCAGACCGCCGCCGTCGGCCTGATCAAGGCGATCGACAAGTTCGACCCGTCGCGCGGCGTCGACTTCGCCGGCTACGCGATCCCGACCATCATCGGTGAGCTCAAGCGGCACTTCCGGGACCGCACCTGGGACATCCGCGTCCCGCGCCGTCTGCAGGAGCTGCGGCTGGCCATCTCGGACGCCAACAGCTCCCTGCTCCAGACGCTCGGCCGTTCCCCGACGGTCGCCGACATCGCCGCCCACCTCACGCTCACCGAGGAAGAGGTGCTGGAGGGCCTGGAGGGCGCCCGCGCCTACAACGCGGTGTCGCTGTCCACCCCGACCGGCGACGGTGACCGGGCGACCGAGCTGGGCGACATGCTCGGCAGCGAGGACAGCGAGTTCGAGCTGGCCGAGCTGCGGGTCGCCCTCGGCCCGGCGCTCGCCACGCTCGACGAGCGCGAGCAGAAGATCCTCACGCTGCGCTTCTACGGCAACCTGACCCAGTCGCAGATCGCCGAGCAGATCGGTGTGTCGCAGATGCACGTCTCGCGGCTGCTGGCCCGGGCGCTGACGAAGCTGCGGGGTCAGCTCGACGGCACGTACTGAGGCTGATGACGACGGCCGGGTCTGCGGACCCGGCCGTCGTCGTGTCCGGGGGCCGGTCGGCCCGCCCCGCCCAGCGGCCCCCGGCATGGATGACGTCGGGGGCCGCTCAGTGGACTGTCTCCCGGCTCAGTCGGCCGGGTCGCGCCACATCGGCCAGAACGGGGTGCCCTCGGGCAGCCGGAACGGCTCGGACACCCGGTAGCCGTGCCGGGCGTACAGGTCACGGCTGCCCTCGCTGCTCGCCTCCAGGTATCCGGGCACTCCGTTGGCGTCCAGCCAGGCGTGGTGGTGCCGCAGCAGTGCGCTGCCCAGCCCCTGGCCCTGCCGCTCCGGTCGGACCGCGAGGAAGGCCAGGTGGTGGTGGTCCGGGTGCGGGTGGTTCGCCTCGAACAGCTCGTCCAGGTGCCGGAACCGCTCGGTCCACTCGCCGCAGGCGGCGGCTACCCGTGCGTCGTACTCCTCCGGTGGCGGGGTCGGCTCGCCGGTCTGCGGGAGCCAGACCGCGACCGCCGCCCGGTCCCCGGTGCCATGGACCAGGCCGTGCCGCATCGCGTGCCCGACCAGGATCTCGAAGTTGTCGGCCAGCACGGCCCCCCCGCTTGGCCTCGTCGGGCACGAGCCACGCGGTCACCGCGAGCCGCCGGAACGCGCCGGCGATGAGCTCGGCGACGGCCCGGGTCCGGTCCGGCCCGAGCCGCTCGATCACCGGTGCGCTCATCGCGGCGCCCCGGCCGGGCTCGGCTCGTCCGGCCGGGCGGTCGACAGCACCGTGGAGCTCTCGGCGCCCCCGCCCGATCCGGGCGTAGACGTCCGGGCGGCTGCTCCGTAGCACCAGGGCCCAGAGCACACCGAGCAGCGCGGCGACCGGGTAGACCGCCGGGATCGCCCAGCGCAGCGAGGAGTCCGGCGCGACCCCGAGCAGGGTGGCGAAGTTCGCCACCGCGACCACGATGATCGCGATCAGCGCGACAGACGCCAGCGCGGGCGCGATAACCCGCCGCCACAGCGCCTCCTGCGCCTGGGCCCCGGCGCGGACGAAGAACGCGATCACCGCGATCGAGGTGGCGGCGATCAGCAGCAGCACCCCGAACCCACCCCCGGTGCCGCCCCAGAAGAAGAGCTGCACCAGCGGGTCCCAGCCGGCGACGGCGTACAGGACGATCACGGCCAGGCCGAGCACGCTCTGCGCGACGGAGGCGACCCGGGGTGCCCCGGTACGCGGGGAGGTCCGCCCGAACACGGCCGGCAGCACCCGTTCCCGGCCCAGCGCGAAGGCGTACCGGGCGGTGGTGTTGTGGAAGGAGATCATCGCCGCGAGCAGGGAGGTCAGGAAGAGCGCCTGGCCGATGGTCACCGCGGTGTCGCCGAGGTGCCCGGCGGCCAGGTTGAAGATGAGCCCGGTGCTCTGCTCCCGGGACTCGTCGACGATCCGGCTCGGCCCGGTGGCCACCGTCATCGTCCAGGCGGAGAAGGCGTAGAGCCCGGCGATGATCGCGACCGACCAGTAGGTGGCCAGCGGCACCGTCCGCTTCGGGTCCCTGCTCTCCTCGCTGAACACCACCGCGGACTCGAACCCGGTGAAGCCGGTGGTGGCCAGCACCAGGATCGCGCCGACCCCGGGCACCAGCAGGTTGTCCGGGGACAGGGTGGCGAAGCTGACCGAACCGCCGGCCGGGTGGGTTAGCTGCCCCAGGTCGAAGACCAGGATGACGGCGATCTCGGCGACCAGCAGCACCGCCAGCACCAGCCCGTTGATGTCCACCCGGAGCACGCCGAGCACCGCGACCAGGGCCCAGGCGACCAGGGCCACCACCACCCAGTGCGGGTGGCCGCCGAAGAGCCGGTCGAGCACCGGCTCGGCCGCGGCGCCGATCGCGCCGTAGAGCCCGACCTGCAGCGCGTTGTACGCGATCAGCGCGACCCAGGCCGCGCCCACGCCGCCGGCCGGCCCAGCCCCCGGGAGATGTACGCGTAGAAGGCGCCGGCGTTCTCGACCCGGCGCGCCATCGCGACGTAGCCGACGGAGAAGAGGGCGAGGACCACGGCGACCACGAGGAAGGCCAGCGGGATGCCGGTGACGCCGGTGACCGCGTAGCCGGTGGTGACCACGCCGGCCACCACGGTCAGCGGGGCCGCCGCGGAGAGGACGAAGAAGATGACGGAGGGCACGCCCAGGCGGCCGCGGGCGAGGGCGTCGGAGACGTTGCTCGGTCGTTCGACTGTGGCTGTCGGGGGCATGGGGCTACTCCGGTTCGAGGGGGAGGCGGG
>JAEVHO010000127.1 GCA_016802835.1 Micromonospora sp. ATA32
GTGCCGCTCTACTTCGTGGCCAAGAAGGCCGCCGAGCACGTCACGTGGTCCTGTCCGGCGAGGGTGCGGACGAGTTCTTCGGCGGTTACACGATCTACCGGGAGCCGCTCTCCCTCGGCAGCGTCAACGGGCTGCCGGGCCCGTCGGCGGCGCGACCGGTCTCCGCCTTGGCGTCGGTGAACCCGACCAGCATCTTGGCGAAGTACGACGAGGCGGCGCTCTGGGCCGCGGCGGCCCGGATCTCGCTGAACGCCGAGCGGGCCAGCAGCCCGGAGAGGTAGTTGGTGGCGTCGTCGTTGACCACCTTCAGCTCACCCCGTCGGGCCGGCTGGTCCGGCTGGGGACTGGCGGCCAGGCTGGCGGAGAAGTCCGCCGGGATGGAGAAGACGAGGTGGTAGCGGCCGGAGCGCAGGCCGGCGGTGGCGTCCTCGCCGTCGGTCACCGTCCAGCCGAAGACCTTGCGGTCGAGCAGCTCGTCGGTCAGGTCCTGCCCGGCGTGCACGGCCGTGCCGTCGCTCGCCGTGGCCGGCCGGTCGGCGTTCACCAGTGCCACCGGAATCCGGTTCATGTTCGCGTACGGGTCCCAGAAGGCGTAGAGGTAGAGGGCGCCGTAGAGCAGCGGGATGACGGTCAGGACGGCCAGCGCGGCGCGGGGCAGCCGGCCCCGGGTCATCCGTCGCAGCTCGAAGCGGGCCAGCCGGAAGACGCTCATCGGTTCACCTCGGCGGTAGGAGTGTCGGAGTCGGAGGCCGACCGGTCGGCCGGCTGGGCGGGAACGGCGGCCGGCGCGGTGGGGGCGACGGGTGGCGCGGTGGGGCGACGGCCGGTAGGCCGGGCACGGTGGGGTCGCCGATCCGGTGCGTGATGGCCGGGCCGCCCGGCTCCACCGCGCGGGCGCTGGGCGATCACCGCGTATCCCTGGTCGGCGAGGCAGGCCAGGGCGGTCCAGAGCCAGGCCCGTTCGGGCGGGTCCGAGCCGGCGTCCACGTCGTCGGCGACGATCAGGTTCGGGCCGCTCAGCGTGGCCAGGACCAGGCCGAGCACCTGCCGCTGCACCGGGGTGAGGTCCCGGCCACGGGCGTCCGGGTCGAGCGGTACGTCACCGGTGAAGCCGGCGCCGCCGAGGGCGGTGGCGAGGGCGTCCCGCCGGTACGCCCGCCGGGCCCGGACGGCGGCCACCGGCACGAGCTGCCGGCGGCGGCGCGGCACGGGCCCGAGCAGCAGCAGCCGCTCCTGGATGTGCTCGGCGACGGTCAGCGACGGGTCCGGCTCGTGCACGCCGGCCACCTGGCCCAGCGCGCCGGACCACGCCGACGCAGCTCCCCTCGCTGGTGGGAAAGCGGCCCGCCAGGGCGAGCAGCAGCGAGGTCCGTCCGCTGCCCGGCGGCCCGGTCACCGCGTGCAGCTCCCCCGCCTCCGCCGTCAGGTCGACATCCCGGAACACCCAGCCCCGGCGGGTACGCAGCCCCAGCCCGCTGGCTTCGACGATCACCATCGTCCCATCCCGACTTATCTAAACTGACCGGTCAGTTCAAAAACATGGTCAGCATAGCGCCGTACGTCCGGTTCGACGCGATCGGTGGACGTGATCCCGGCCATGCCACCGGCCCGCGCAGATCGGGCCCGCCCACGGGCCGGGTCCGTCCGGGTCAGGAGAGCCCCGCCCGGGTCAGAAGAGCACGGTGGCCAGGGTGCCCACCGACCGGAAGCCGCAGCGCTCATAGACCCGCCGGGCCGGCACGTTGAAGTCGTTGACGTAGAGGCTGACCGTC
This sequence comes from Micromonospora sp. ATA32, assembly GCA_016802835.1. Lineage (GTDB taxonomy): Bacteria > Actinomycetota > Actinomycetes > Mycobacteriales > Micromonosporaceae > Micromonospora. The sequence continues at coordinate 1,773 of JAEVHO010000127.1, forward strand.
GGGGCCACCCGGACCAGCGTGTCGCGTACCACGGCCGCCATCGCCGCCGTGGCTATCCCCCGGCCCCGCCATTCCGGGGCGACCCAGACCCCCTGGATCTGGGCGGTCCGCCGGGTCACCACCGCCAGCTCGGCCTTGAAGACCACCTTGCCGTCGACGAACCGGGCGTACGCCCGCCCGGCCCGGACCAGGTCGGTCACCCGGCGGCGGTATCCGCGCCCACCGTCGTCCACCAGCGGCGAGACGCCGACCTCCTCGGTGTACATGGCCACCGCCGCCGGGAAGAGCCGGTCCACCTCGCCGCCGCGCACCCGCCGCACCTCCGGGTCGGCCGCCAGCTGCGGCAGGGCGTCGGTGGCCAGCAACGGCTGGTTGGGGCGTACGTCCCGGGCCGGACCCCAGTACGCGGAGAGCCGGTCCCAGAGCCCGAGCACGGCGTCCGCCCGACCGACGATCGACGAGCAGACCCGTTCCTCGGCGGCGAGCAGGTCGGCGAAGGCGGCGACGGCCGGCTCGGAGGCGAGCACCGGGGTCAGGTTGCCGCCCAGCCAGCAGATCGACTCGAGGTTGCGGCGTGAGCCGTACCCCAGGATCCGGCCCTCGGCCCGCCACCAGGCCAGGCCGCGCGCGGCGACCCGCTCGGCCACCTGCGCGCCCGCGAACGGGTCGAGGTCGAGCAGCCGCTCGACCGCGCGACGCTCCGACTCCCCCAGTTGACGTACCGGCACCGTCAGCACGGTTACCAGCCTGCCAGATCGACCCCGGGCCGCGCGGGTCACCTGAGGAGCCCGGGTCAGCCCACCGCCGCGGGCTGCGGGTCCGTGACGTCCTCCCGGGTACGGGCGGCCCAGCGCACCACCGGCGGCACCGCCGCGCCGAGCAGCAGGAACAGCCCACCGAGCAGCAACCAGCCCGGTACGCCCCACCCGACCGCCAGGGTGGTCACCGCGATCGGGGCCAGCATCCGCCCGAGCTCCATCCCCATGCTGTAGGTCCCCTGGTACTGGCCGTGCGCGTGGGCCGGGGCGAGGCCGAAGGAGATCCCCCAGCCGGCGGCCGAGTGCCACAGCTCGCCGGTGACGTGGGCCAGCGCCCCGGCGACCAGCAGGGCCACCGCCGCCAGCACCGGCACACTCCCGCTGGCCGCCCAGAGCACGCAGCGGCGGCGATCGCCAGCCCGGCCCGGCGGGGCCGCCCGCGCCGCCCCGGTCAGCTCCTCGGTCCCCTGCGCGGCCCGGACCTGGAACAGCACAACCGCCGTGGTGTTCACCAGCAGCAGGAGCGAGATGAGCCAGCGCGGCGCGCTGGTGTGCGTGGCGATCCAGAGCGGCAGGGCGATGTTGAGCAGCCCGAAATGCATCGACATCAGCCCGTCCAGCACGGTGAAGGCGAGGAACGGCCGGTCGCGCAGCGCGGCCAGCCGGGGGCCCTGCGTCGGCGCGGCCACCGGCGGGATGACGTCCAGTCGGGTGAGGATCGCCGCGGCGCCGAGGTAGCTGGCGGAGTTGACCGCGATCAACGCGAGGTAGGCGGCCCGGGTGTCGACGGCGATGGCGAAGCCGGCGAGCACCGCGCCGACCGAGATGCCGACGTTGGTGGTGGCGCGGAGGAAGGCCCGGGTGCGGACCCGCTGGTCGGCCGGGACCGCTCCGGCGATGACCGCACCCCGGGCCCGCGGTACGCCGCCGTCGGCGAGGCGGTCGCGGCGCCGACCAGCAGGAAGGCGGGGAACGACCGGACGGCGGCGAGGGTGGCCGCAGCGCGCTGCCGGCGCAGAGCGCGACGAGTTGGATCCGCCGCGGGCCGAGGCGGTCGCCAGGTAGCCCATCGGGGCGCTGGTCAGCAGGGCCACCAGCGCGGAGACGGTGAGGCCGACGCCTACCTGGGCCGCCGACAGGCCGACGGAACGGGTCAGGAAGAGCGCGCTGGCGGTCAGCCAGACGCCGTTGCCGACGGTGTTGGCCAGCGTGGCCAGGGTGAGGGTCCGGGTCGGGCCCGGCTCGGGCAGCAGTCGCACTCACCGACCCTAACAAGACGTACGTACGGTTTGGAAGACGGGTGACGATGACGGGGACCCACGATCAGCGGGAACGGGCCGCCCAGGTGATCGACGAGACCCGGCGCAGGGGTGCGCCAGCGGAAAGGGTGGCCACTCCCTGCGGAGTGGCCACCCTTTTCGTGCGATCAGCGGACCCCGGGGCGGTGGGGTCAGTGCACGGTGACGGTCGGGCCGGAGATCACGCCGCGCAGCTCCTCGGGGAGCTCGGCGCCCATCTCGTCGGCCAGCCGGAGCGCCTCCTCGATCAGCGTCTCCACAATCTGCGCCTCGGGCACGGTCTTGATCACCTGGCCCTTGACGAAGATCTGACCCTTGCCGTTGCCGGAGGCGACGCCGAGGTCGGCCTCGCGGGCCTCGCCCGGGCCGTTCACCACGCAGCCCATCACCGCGACCCGCAGCGGCACCGGCAGCCCCTCCAGACCGGCGGTGACCTCCTCGGCGAGCTTGTAGACGTCGACCTGGGCCCGCCCACAGGACGGGCAGGAGACGATCTCCAAGCCGCGCTCGCGCAGGCCGAGCGACTCCAGGATCTGGTTGCCGACCTTGATCTCCTCGACCGGCGGGGCCGACAGCGACACCCGGATGGTGTCGCCGATCCCCTCGGCCAGCAGCGCGCCGAAGGCGACCGCGGACTTGATGGTGCCCTGGAAGGCCGGGCCGGCCTCGGTCACGCCGAGGTGCAGCGGGTAGTCGCACTGCTCGGCCAGCTGGCGGTACGCCCGGATCATGACCACCGGGTCGTTGTGCTTGACCGAGATCTTGATGTCCCGGAAGCCGTGCTCCTCGAACAGCGAGCACTCCCACAGCGCCGACTCGACCAGCGCCTCGGCGGTGGCCTTGCCGTACTTGCTGAGCAGCCGCTTGTCCAGCGAACCGGCGTTGACGCCGATCCGGATCGGCACCCCCGCCGCGCCGGCCGCCTTGGCGATCTCCTTGACCTTGTCGTCGAACTGCCGGATGTTGCCCGGGTTCACCCGGACGGCCGCGCAGCCCGCGTCGATCGCGGCGAAGACGTACTTCGGCTGGAAGTGGATGTCGGCGATCACCGGGATCTGCGACTTCTTGGCGATCGCCGGCAGCGCCTCCACGTCATCCTGGGACGGCACGGCGACCCGGACGATCTGACAGCCGGACGCGGTCAGCTCGGCGATCTGCTGCAGCGTGGCGTTGATGTCGGAGGTGAGGGTGGTGGTCATCGACTGCACCGAGACCGGCGCGCCACCCCCCACGGGCACCGAGCCGACCATGATCTGGCGGCTGGCCCGGCGCGGGGCGAGCGGCGGAGGCGGTACGGGGGGCATACCGAGACTGACAGCGGTCACTTCAGGCACTCACCTTGAGAAGAGCGTGATGGGGTTGACGACGTCCGCGGTGATGGTCAGCAGTGTGAACGCGCCACCGATCAGGATCACCGCGTACGTGATGGGCATGAGCTTGAGGTAGTCGACGCGCCCGGGGTCGGCGCGGCCGATCCGGGAGTAGAGCCAGGACCGGGCCCGCTCGAACCAGGAGATGGCGATGTGGCCGCCGTCGAGCGGGAGCAACGGCAGCAGGTTGAACACGCCGATGAAGAAGTTCAGCGAGATGAACAGCATGACGAAGACCAGCCAGGCGTTGTTCTCGACGGCCTCGCCGCCGAGCCGGCTGGCGCCCACCACGCTGATCGGGGTGTCGACGTCCCGCTCGCCGCCGGTGATGGCGGTCCAGAGGGCCGGGACCTTCTGCGGGATCCGCTGCATCGCCTGGACCGTGCCGACCGCCATCTGGCCGGTGAAGTCGGCGGTCGCGCCGAACGCGCCCACCGGCCCGTAGGTCACCCGGGTCGGGGTGCTGAACCGGAGCCCGACGCCAAGCGCGGAGACCGGGCCGACCTGGCCCTTCGGGTCGTCCAGCGGCGGGCGCTGGGTCTGGGCGAGCACGGTGCTCGTGGTGCCCGGCTGCCCGTCGCGGACGTAGTCGATCCGGGCGGTGCTGCCCGGCTTGGCGGCGCGCAGCGCGGTGAGCAGCTCGCCGTAGTTGTTGACCGGCGTGCCGTTGAGCGAGGTGATCCGGTCGCCGTCGCGCAGCTGGCCCTGGGCGGCCGGGCTGGCCGGATCGCCGGTCGCGCACCCACGGTCGCCGTTGTCCGGCACCACGCACTTGGCCAGGGAGATCACCGCCGGCTCCTGGCGGGCCTCCGCGTCGGTGGTCGGGAAATCCGGGTTCGGCAGGCCGGCGGAGACGGCGACGATCCAGAGCGTCACCAAGGCGAGAGCGAAGTGGGTGATCGATCCGGCGGACATCACGATCGTCCGCTTCCAGACCGGGAAGCGCCACATCGCCCGAGGCTCGTCGGCCGGGTCGACGTCGTCGTCCTGCGGAGTCATCCCCACGATCTTGCAGAAGCCGCCGAGCGGGATGCCCTTGACGCCGTACTCCGTCTCACCCCGCTTGAACGACCAGAGGGTGGGGCCGAAGCCGACGAAGTACTTGGTGACCTTCATCCCGAACGCCTTGGCGGTGAGCATGTGCCCCGCCTCGTGCAGGCTCACCGAGATGAGGATGGCGAGGGCGAAGAGCACCACCCCGAGCAGGTACGCCATCAAGCTCCTTCCACCGACGCCGAGATGATCTCCTGCGCGTGCGTACGCGCCCACGACTCGGCCGCGAGCACGTCCTCGACGGTACCTGGTTCGGCGAAGTCGGGAGCGTCCTCCAACACGCGCTGCAGCGTGTCCACGATGCCGAGGAAGGGCAGCCGCCCGGCCACGAAGGCGGCGACGCACTCCTCGTTGGCCGCGTTGTAGATCGCCGGGCGGCTCCGCCCGGCCTCCCCCGCCGCCTTGGCCAGCGCGACCGCCGGGAATGCCTCGTCGTCCAGCGGCGCGAACTCCCAGGTGTGCGCGGCCGTCCAGTCGACCGCGGCGGCCGCTCCCGGGACCCGGTCCGGCCAGCCCAGAGCGACCGCGATCGGCAGCCGCATGTCCGGCGGGCTGGCCTGGGCGATCGTCGAGCCATCGACGAACTCGACCATGGAGTGGATCACCGACGTCGGGTGCACCATCACGGTGATGTCGGCGTAGGGCACGTCGAAGAGTTCGTGCGCCTCGATCACTTCGAGGGCCTTGTTGACCATCGTGGCCGAGTTGATCGTGATGACCTTCCCCATGTTCCAGGTGGGGTGTGCGAGCGCCTGCTCGGGCGTGACCTGCGTCAACTCGTCACGGCTCCGGCCCCGGAAGGGGCCGCCGCTGGCGGTGACGATCAGCCGGCGCACCTCGGGGCGCGAGCCTGAGCGCAGGCACTGGGCCAACGCGGTGTGCTCCGAGTCGACCGGGACGATCTGCCCCGGCCGGGTCACCGCGGCCTTCACCAGCGGGCCGCCGGCGACGAGGACTCCTTGTTGGCCAGCGCGAGGGTACGACCGGCGCGCAGCGCCGCCAGGGTCGGCGGCAGCCCCAGCGACCCGACCACCCCGTTGAGCACGATGTCGCAGGGCCACTCGGCCAGCTCGGTCATCGCGTCCGGCCCGGCGACGATCTTCGGGATCCGGAAGTCGCCGGTGGCGTAGCCGCGCCTGCTCGCCTCGGCGTAGAAGGCGAGCTGGAGGTCCTGCGCGGCGGACGCCTTCGCCACCCCGACCGCCTCCACGCCGAGCTCGAGCGCCTGGGCGGCGAGCAGCTCGACGTTGCCGCCGCCGGCGCCGAGCGCCACCACCCGGAACCGGTCGGGGTTGCGCCGCACGATGTCGATGGCCTGGGTACCGATCGAGCCGGTGGAACCGAGCAGGACGAGATCTCGGGGAGTTGTCACCCCGCCATTGTTCCCCAGCGCCGCTGTGCCCCCGCGGGGAGCCTCAGCCCTCGCCGTCCCGATCCTCACTCCTCCTGGAGGAGATCCGCCGGGGCAACAGACGCTGCTACGGCAGCGGGCCGCTGCGGTTGCGCGTCACCGAGGCGCCGCCCGGCGCGGACCATCCCGCACTGGAGTGGATCGAGCTGACCGACCGGGAAATCTGGTACGACCGCGGCGAGCCGCGCGACGCCGCCCCCCTTACCGCACTGGTCCGGGTCACGGCCCTGCGTGCGGCGCGGACCCGGCGGCCAGGGTGAGCCCGGTGTCGCTGGCTGAGCTGAGCCGGCACCTCACCACCCGCCCGACCTGGCGCTGCCGGGCGTGCGCGGCCCACTGGCCGTGCCAGCCGGCCAAACTCCGCCTGCGCGCCGAGTACGCCCACGACCGCGCCGCGCTGGCCGTCTATCTCTGCCTGCTGATGTACGACGCGATAGCCGACCGGCTGCGTACCCACCCGGACCAGGTGGACCCGGCCGAATTCTTCACCCGCTTCATCGGCTGGACCCGCTCGTCGCCACCGCCGGGGGCTGACGGTTCCAGGCCGACCTGAGGCCGACGCCGGGCCACGGCAGTTCAGGCATGCGCCAGAACGGGAGCCTCGAACTGAACCCACCTGGCAGCCGCCCGCGATGACGCAAACGATTCAGCTCCAAAGCGCTTCAACCTCGGCACCCGTTCGGCCCGGCGCACAGACGAGGCAGCTCCAAAGGCGCTCCCGGGAGCACTGCCCATCGACAGCGGCAGCCGGACCAGGCCGACCGGCCGACGCCGCGGTCAGCCCTCGGCGTGGAGCACGAAGGTCTCCAGGACCTCGCCGGCGTACCAGTCGGTGCGCGGCCCAGGTGCGTCATGCCGAGCCGCCGGCAGACCGCCATCGACGGCTCGTTGCCCGGCGAGATGAGCGCGTAGATCTGCCGGGTGCCGGTGGCGAACTCCCGGTCGAGCACCGCCCGGGCGGCCTCGGTGGCGTACCCGTGACCCCACGAGTCCGGGTGCAGGTGCCAGCCCACCTCGATGTCGTCCGTCGGCGTGACGCCGTCCGCGCCGGGCAGCGACTTGAGGATCAGGGTGCCGGCGACCAGGCCGGTCTCCCGGACCTCCATCGCCCAGGTCCCGTACCGGCCGGCGTGTCCGGCGTGCCGGTCCCGCCAGATCCGCAGCCGGTCGGCGGCCTCGGCGGGGTCGGTGAGCGGCAGCCCGGAGGCGGCCAGCCAGCGGGTGATCTCGATCCGGGAGTAGATGTCGAAGATCCGGCCGAGGTCGGCCGGGTCCTCGGCGACTTTGGCCCTGTCCCGCTGGCGGGCCAACCGCGACCCTGGCGGGCCACCCGCGACCGGGCGGGCTGACTAACCGGCCCGACCGCACTAGGCTCCCCCGACATGACCGCTGAGCTGCCTCCCGCGTCGACGTCGTGATCATCGGCTCCGGCCACAACGGCCTGGTCTCCGCTATCCTGCTGGCCCGCGCCGGCCTCGACGTGGTGGTCCTCGAGGCGGCCGACGTGATCGGCGGCGCCACCCGCACCGAGAACCCGTTCCCGAAGGTCCCCGAGCTGCGCCACTCCACCGGGTCGTACCTGCTCGGGTTGATGCCGCCGGAGCTGCTCGCCACGCTCGACGTGCGGATCCCGGTGCTGCGCCGCGACCCGCACTACTTCCTGCCCACCCCGGGCGGTCTCGGCTCGCCGTACCTGCTGATGGGCAGCGACCACGCCGCGACCCGGCGGCAGCTCGCGGAGTTCTTCTCCCCCGCCGACGTGGCCGCCGACGACGCCATGCAGGCCGAACTGGCGGCGCTGCGGGAGGACCTGGCGCCGGCCTGGCTGGCCGAGCCGCTGCCGGTGGAAGAGACGGCCGAGCGGTACGTCCGCCCCGCGCTGCGGCAGGTCTTCGTCGACCTGGTCCGCGGCTCGGTCGCCGACCACCTGGCCCGCTTCGACTTCCGCTCCGAGCTGCTGGTCTCGATGTACGCGGTCACCGACGGCCTGTCCGGGCTCAACGCCGGGCCGGACGACCCGGGCACCGGGCACAACTTCCTGGTGCACAACATGTGCCGGCTCCCCGGCGCCGACGGCACCTGGATGATCGCCGAGGGCGGGATGGGCACCGTCTCGCGGATCTTCGCCGAGGCGCCCGGGCCGCCGGGGCGAAGATCTTCACCGGTACGCCGGTCAGCGGGGTCAACCTGGCCGGCGACGCGGCCAGCGGCGTGGTCCTGGCCGACGGCCGGGAGGTGGCGGCCGGGGTCGTGCTGGGCGCCTGCGACCCGTACCGGCTGATCGACCTGCTGCCCGACGCGCGCTCCCGGCGCCGCTGGGCGAGCGGATGGCGGCGGTCCGCCGCCCCGGCACCACCCTCAAGCTCAACCTGGCGCTGACCGGGCTGCCCCGCTTCTCCTGCCTGCCCGAGGGCGCGCCGAGCCCGTTCGGCTCCACCATCCACCTGCTGCCCGGTTCGGCGTCCCTGGTCGGCGGGGACGCGACCTCGCCGATGGCCGCGCTGCGGGCGATGTGGGCGGACGTGCAGGCCGGCCGGCTGCCGGAGGAGCCGACGATCGAGTGGTACCTGCACACCACCGTCGACCCGTCGCTGTCAGACCCCGCCGGACACCACTCGTCGGCGCTCTTCGTGCAGTCGGTGCCCTACGAGCTGGCCGGGACGACCTGGGACGAGGCGCTGCCCGGGTACGTGGACAAGCTGGTCGCCATCTGCGAGCGGTACGCCCCGGGCGCGGGGGACCTGATCGCCGACGCCGTGCCGCTGCCCCCGCCCGGCATCGAGGCGCACTTCGGCATCACCGGCGGGCACATCCACCACGTCGACAACACCGTCTCGTTCACCGACCGGATGCCGTACGCGACCGGGATCGACGGCGTGTACGCCGGCAGCGCCGGCTGCCACCCGGCGGGCAGCGTGATCGGCGCCGCGGGTCACAACGCCGCCCGCCGCATCCTCACCGACCTCGGCCGCTGACCCGCCCCTGCCCCTCGCGATCTTGCGATGTGCGGGGGCGGAGTGGAGTGGCGGTCAGCTGAGGGCTTCGCCGGCGGGGGCGGGGGTGTCGGCGTCGGCGCGGTGGGCGCGGTGGGCGCGGATCTTGTGGCCGGCACTGGTCAGGCAGCGGCCGCTGGCCAGGTCGAACTTCCAGCCGTGCAGCTGGCAGGTCAGCTGGTCGCCGTCGACGATGCCGAACCGGGTCAGGTCGGCCTTCAGGTGCGGGCAGCGCCGCTGCACCACCCAGCCGTCCAGCGTGATGTCCTCCGCGTCGGTGGTCCGCTCGTGCTCGTCGTACCAGCCCTCGGCGTACTGCTGGCGCTCCCGGGACAGGCACTTGAAGAACGCGTACACGAACTCGTTGTACTGGCCGATCCGGGCCGCCGAGAACCGGCAGGAGAGGAAGAGCGAGTTGACCCAGTCCACCTCGCCGCGGTGCAGCAGGTGCTCGACCAGCGCCCGGTCGGTACGGAACCGGTAGCGGACCTTCTCGTCGGCGTACGGCCGCACCTGCTGGCCCGGGAAGTCCACCACGATCGACTCGACGCTCTCGCCGTCGTAGCCGACCAGGTCGAAGCGGACCGGGCCGCCGACCCCCTTGGCCAGGTAGACCGACTCCTCCAGCAGCGGCTCGATCCGCGCCTTCATCTCCTCGAGGACGTCGACCTCCGGGTGCCGCCAGGACGCCTTCTCCGCCTCGATGACCGGGCGCTTGCGCTCCCGCATCTCCTCCAGGTGGGCGACCTTGTCGGCGAAGAACTCCTCCACCGGCACCGGGTGGGTGGTCTCGGCGCCCTCGGTGGTCACCTCGGCGACGCTGCCCGGCAGCAGCACGATCCCGTTGGTGCCGCCGACCTTCGCGTACTCGCTCAGGAAGACCGACTGGTCGGGGAAGATGTTCCCCTCATCGCCGTGGATGTCGTTGAACTGCCAGAGCTCGTCGTCGAGGAAACACGGCGGGCCGGCGATCGGGAAGACGTGCGAGGCCTTGAGGTCGTCGATGTAGCGCCAGGTCCGGTCGAACTGGCGGTCCCGCTTCTGCTTGCCGAACGCGGTCTTCGCCGCCTGCGGCAGCTCGTAGACCATCGGGTACCAGATCGCGCCGGAGAACTGCAGCATGTGCGCGTGCACGTGGCCCAGCTCGGCGAAGACCGAAAGGTCCGTCGGGCGGGCGTCGTTCTGGTTGAGCAGCCGGACGCCGTCGTACTCGACCCAGAGCGACGAGTCCCCGATCGGGCCGTCGGTCGGGCTGGTCAGCGCCTGGATCATGATCTTCAGCCCGCCGTCGAGCTCCACGACCTGCTCGTTCGGGGCCTTCAGGAACCTGGTGAAGCCGAGCGCCCGCAGCTCGTCCTCCATCTCCGAGGTGGGGAACTCGGGGAGCAGGACGGTGGCGTCCTTCGACACGTACCGCTTCAGGTGCGCCGCGTCGAAGTGGTCCCGGTGCAGGTGCGAGACGTACAGGTAGTCGACCTGGCCGAGCGTCTCCCAGTCCAGCTGCGAATTGTCGGGAAATGGGAACCAGGAGGCGAAGTAGGCCGGATTGACCCACGGGTCGCACAGGATGCTGCCCGCGGCCGTGTCGATCCGCATGCTGGCATGTCCCGTACCGGTCACTCGCACCGCAGTCCCCCTCAAAACGACAATCAAGGTGTACGCCAAACGCTACCGGAGGAAATGTGGCCGACCACCAGCGACGCCGGTAGTGCCGTTCCGCCCACCCGTGCCGACGAAACCCCACCGTGCCGCGGCCACCCGGCCCGACCCGTCGGACCCTGCGCCGGGCCCGCCACGGGGCGTGCCAGACTAACCGGAGATCCGATCGCGAGGGAAGGACCGACAGTGGCAGGAAGCGAGCCGGTAACGTCGCCAGATCAGCGCAAGCCGGGACACCGCAAGTCCGGGCGGATCGGCGCGGTGCTCTCCGCGCTGGTGCTGCTGGCGATGCTGTGCGGCAACCACCAGGGCAGGGTCGAGGACATCTGGCTGATCGGCCTGGCCGTGCTGCTGCTGGTCATCGTCATCGGCGACGCGGTGCTGCGGCGCAACGGCCTGCGCTCCTGACCGACCCGCACCGGGGCACCCACCCTGGCCGCACCGCACCGTGACAGGGCAAGGGCCCGCCCCCCGACCGGGGGGCGGGGCCCTTCACCGTCGTGCGCGGTTCAGCGGCCGAAGAGGATGTCCTGCACGTCCTTGAGCGCGGCATCGACCTCGGCCTCGAAGTAGCCGCCGGGGACCAGACCGAAGCGCAGGGTGTCCAGGTCCTTCGGGTTGACCGGCATCGGGCCACGACCCGACATGCCGCCGAGTAGGGCCTCGAAGAGCCGGTCCACCTGGTCGGGGTCGTACCCGCTG
>JAEVHO010000128.1 GCA_016802835.1 Micromonospora sp. ATA32
GTCGACCGGGCGGTCTCCAGCTCGGGTACGGCCACCGTCACGGCCTGGTTCAGCTCGCGCATCCGGTCGACCCGCGCGGTCGCCCCGGCCAGCGCCGCGTCGTCGGCGTCGGCCAGCCCGGCGAGCACCCGGTCGACCGTCTCGAGTTTCGCCTCGGCCTGGCCGGCGCGTTCGGTGGCCCGCTTCTGCACCTCCTCGTAGACGCCGAGGCCGAGCAGGTTGACCAGGATCTGCTGCCGGGTCGCCGGTTTGGCGTGCAGGAAGTCGGCGAACTGCCCCTGCGGCAGCACCACGCAGCTGGTGAACTGCTCGTACGGCAGCCCGACCGCCGCGACGACGGCCTGCTCCATCTCGGCGGGCGTGCCGGCGACCACCTCGCCGAGGTCTTCCGGGCTCAGCCCGGTGTCCAGCTTGGTCACGTCGAAGCCGGCGGGCATCAGCTGCAACCCGGCATTGGCGGTCTTGACGTTGCCCCGGCCGTCGCGGCGGACCACCCGGGTGGCCACGTAGCGGGCGCCGCCGGACTCGAAGACCAGCCGGACCCGCGCCTCGGTGGCCGACGGCGCGAGCGCGTTGGCCAGGCCCCGGGTGCCGCCCCAGCGGGGCACCGTGCCGTAGAGGGCGAAGCAGATGGCGTCGAGCACCGTCGACTTGCCGGAGCCGGTCGGGCCGACCAGAACGAAGAAGTCGGCGTCGGTGAAGTCGACGGTGGTCTCGTCCCGGAAGACGGTGAAGCCCGCCATGTCCAGCCGTATCGGTCGCACTACCGGTCCACCTCCTCGAACAGCTCGTCGAACAGTTCCCGGACCCCGTCGTCGTCGTGCCCCCGGCTGCCCAGGTAGTCGGCGAAGAGTTCGCGCGGTGAACGGCCGGCGCGCTGGGCCGTCCGTGCCCCGCTGCCCGGGGCGGGGATCAGCTCCGGGTCGATCCGGATCTCCAGGGCGCGGGGGAGCAGCTCCTGCACCTCCTCGCGCAGGCCGGCCCGGGGCTGCTCGCGGACGTACACCCGCAGCCAGCCCTCCGGCTGCTCGATCTCGGCCAGCTGGGCGAGGGTGCCCCGCACCGTACGCAGGGCGGTGGCGCCGGCGACCGGCACCTCCCGGACCTGCGCCGCCGTCCGCGCGGTCACCTCGACCAGCGTCACCGACGGGATGTTCTCCTGCTCGCCGAAGTCGACCGCGAGCGGGCTGCCGCTGTAGCGCACCGGGCACGGGCCGATCACCCGCTGGGCGCGGTGCAGGTGGCCCAGCGCGACGTAGTGGGCGTTGCCGGGGAAGACCGTCGCCGGTACGGCGTAGCCGAGCACGGTGTGCGCGTCCCGCTCGCCGCCGCCGGTGCTGGCGCCGACCACGGTCAGGTGGGCGGTGACCAGGTGTACCTGGTCCGGCTCGGTGAAGCCCTCGGTGAGCCGGCCCAGCAGCCGCCCCAGGTGGTCGGCGTACGTCTGGGTCGCCTCGGCGGCGGTCAGCTCGTACATCTCCACCGCGCGGACGGCGTACCGCTGGGACAGGAACGGCAGGGCGACCAGCTGCCAGCGTTCGCCACCGGCGGTGGTGCCGGAGATGAGGTGCTCCTCCGGGTTCTCCCGGACGCTGCCGCGCAGGGTGATCCCGGCCGCCTCCGCCCAGGGGCGCACGCGTCCAGCGCCGGCCCGTTGTCGTGGTTGCCGCCGATGGCCACCACGTCGGCGCCCGTGCGGCGCAGCGCGGTCAGCGCCCGGGTCACCAGTCGGGTGGCGTCCGGGGTGGGCGCCGCCGTGTCGTAGAGGTCGCCGGCGACGATCACCAGGTCGGGCCGTTCGGCCCGGGCGATCTCGATCACCTCGGCCAGCACCTGCCGGTGCTCGTCGGCCCGGGACTGTCCCTTGAGGACCTTGCCGACGTGCCAGTCGGAGGTGTGCAGGATCTTCACCGTGCCCGCCTTCCGTTGGCGGCCGCGGGGCTCTGCCGCGCCGCTCCCTCCGCGCCCACGTGCCGGCCCACTAGAAGGGGATGTCGTCGTCGGCGGTGCCGGAGCCGACGACCGCGAACGGGTCGGCCGACTGGGTGATCGACCGGAGCGTCTCCGACGGTGCCCGGCCCGCCTCGGAGACCCGGGTCGCCCAGGCCGGGAAGGGGAACTCCAGGCAGAGCGGCACCGGGATGTCGGGCTGGTTGACGAACATGGTGCCCGGCTTGGCCAGCAGCGCGCGCTGCCGCTGGGCGGGCGGCAGGAAGCCGTATTCGGGACGGGACGCCTCGGCCGGGTCGAGCCGGCCGACCACCCGGATCGCCGAGTTGGTGACGATCCGGCGCTCCACCTCGCTGGCCGTCTGCTGCGCGCCGATCAGGATCACCCCGAGCGAGCGGCCCCGCTCAGCGATGTCGAGCAGCACCTCCTTGATCGGCGACGAGCCCTCGCGCGGGGCGTACTTGTTGAGCTCGTCGAGGACGACGAACAGCAGCGGCTTGGCGGTGCCGGACTTCTCCTTGCGCTCGAACTCGCTCTTGAGCGTCACGCCGACCACGAAGCGCTGCGCGCGGTCCGGCAGGTTGTGCAGGTCGACCACGGTGACCTGGGCGCTCTCCGCGGTGTTGATCGAGTGCGGGCGGCGGGTGGCGAGATCGCCGCGGATCAGCCGGCCCAGGTCCTTCTTGCTGCCGATCAGCCGCCGGGCGAACGCGTTGACCGTGCCCAGCCCGACCGCGCTGCCGGCCCAGTCGGAGCGGGTCTCGTCGTCGTTGAGCTGCTCGACCACGTGGTCGACCAGATCGGCGTATGACCCCAGCCGGACGCCGTCGATGCTCACCCCGCCGTCGGCGGGCTGCGCGTAGCGCGCCAGGTGGGCGGCGACCGAGTGGACCACCATCGTGTACTGCTGGCGCTCGTCGTCAGCGTCGGCGAAGACATACGGCAGGAGACGGTCGGCGCAGAACTCGCTCAGCGTCCAGTAGAAGCTGTCCACCCCGCTGAGCCTGCTGCTCACGTCCGGGGTGCCGGAGGAGTCGCCGACCCGGGGCGGGGCGTAGACCCGGACGTCCGGGAAGGCGCCGGCGGCCAGGCCGAGCCTCGCGTACGCGGCGCGGGTCGGGTCGTCGAGCCGGGTGTTGGGGTGGTCGAGGAAGAGCAGGTCCTCGCCCTTGACGTTGAAGATCAGCGCCTTGGCGTTGACCGCGTCCCCGCCGAGCACTCCGGAACGGAAGACCGAGTAGAGCAGGAAGGTGGCGAAGCTGGTCTTGGTGGCCACCCCGGAGATGCCCGAGATGGAGACGTGCGCGCCCCGGCTGCCGTCGAGGAAGTCGGCGTTGAGGTAGACCGGTACCCCGTCGCGGCCCATCCCCATCGGGATCCGCCGTTCCATCCGGTCGAAGTGCAGCGCTCGGTCCCGGGCGGCGCCCTCGGCCCGGTGCACCACGGCGCCGGGGGTGGGCGGCACGTAGAACTCCGGGTCGACCCGGGTGGTGGTGATCTCGGCGGCTCCTGCACCTGGGCCGGCAGGGTGCCGTCGGCGATGGCGAAGACGTCCGAGTCGAACTGCGCGCCCTCGTGCCGGGCGCGCACCTGGGTGACCACCCCGGCGATGGTCACCGGCTCCCGGTCCGGCAGCTCTCGCCGGGTCACCACCACGTCGTCGAGCTGCAGGTAGCTGCCGGGAGCGACGGCCGTCCAGAACTGCAGCGGGGTGGCGTCGGCGGTGCCCAGCACCCGGCCGACCCCTTCGCCGGGGCCGTCGAGCGGGTCGTCGGTCATCGGCGGGCTCCGGTCAGTTGGTCGTCTCGGGCAGGGCACACGACCTGCATCCTGCCCGAGGGATGCGACAGGTTGCCACGCGACGCGGCGGACGCCACCCGAGGTCCTCCGCGCCCTCGCGCACCGGGGTCGGCCAACCACACCGTGTATCGGCGGCGACGCGATTCCCGCCCCGGCCGGGCATCATCCGCGAGATCCTGCAAGGGGCCGGGGGAGCGGGGAGCGGACGTGGGATCGACACGGGGCCGGATGGTCGCGCTGCTCGTCCTCGCTGGGCTGCCGCCGGTGGTCGAGGAGGTGGTGCTGGTCGCCGTCGGGCTGCACGCCGCCCGGGGACTCGCCCCGCAGGTCACCGCCGTCTGGCCGTACGACTCGTACCACGACCTGCGCTGGCTGCTGGTCTACCACGACTCGTGGCTCACGTTCGTGCTCGGGCTGCTCGGCGTCACGCTGGCCCGGGGACTGCTCTCCGCCGGGCTGACCGCGCTGGCCTGGCCCGACGGGACACCGCGCCCCTCCCGGGGTTGGCTGGTGCGGCGCAACCTGGAGGTCGCGGCGCTGGCCATGCTGGTCATCTCGCCGTGGGCCGCGCTCTCCGTCGCCTTCTCCGCGGTGGCGCTCTCCTGGTACCTGTTCGCCTCGCTGGGCCCGATGCTGGTGCTCGCCCCCTTCCTCGTACGGGCGGGGGCGGTGGCCGACTGGTGGCGGGGGCTGCCGACGATCGAGGTGTTCGGCTGGTCGGCGCTGAACTTCGTGCTGCTGACCCTGGCCGGCGCGCTGATCTCCAGCATTCCCGGTTGGTGGACCGTCGGGGTGGCCGGCCTGGCCGGCGTGGCGAACGGGCTGCTCTGGCGACGGACCGTGGCCGCCACGGCGCTGCCGGCCCGGATCCGCTGGCCGCGGGTGCCGGTCGCCCCGATCGCCATCGTCCTCACCATGGCGGGGGCGGTCTGGGCCCAGTCGCTGATCGGGATCGCCGCCCCCGGGCCGGGGATGTGGCGGCCGCCGGTCCTCACCGAACGGCTGCCCGACCGGGTCCGCCACGCGGTGATCGTCCTCGACGGGCACGACTCGCAATGGGACGGGGAACCACCCGCCGACCCGCGGGTCGAGCGCTTCTCCTACCAGGGGCTGGACGCGCGTGGTCGGCCCCTGCCGTACCCGCCGGCGCGACCCACCGGTCGCTCGACTCCAGCAGCGTCCTGCTCGCCGCCCAGGTGGACGTGCTGCACCGGCGTACCGGCCGGCCGGTGGCCCTGGTCGGGCAGAGCGAGGGCGCCATGGTGGTCCGGACCTACCTGGAGAAGTTGCCCGCTGGCCCGGTGACCGCGGCTGTGATGTTCAGCCCGCTGGTCCAGGCCGGGCGGACCTACTACCCGCCCCCTGGGCACGAGGGCTGGGGGGTCGCGGCGGGCTGGGAGCTGCGCGCCCTGTTCTGGCTGGCGGGCCTGCCCCAACCGGTGAAGGACGACCCCGACGAGCCGTTCGTGCGCTCGGTGCTGATCGACGCGCCGTTCTACCGCAACCGCACGCTCTGCCCGGTGCCGGGCGTCCGGATGATCGCCTTCCTGCCCACGGTCAGCGCCGCCGAGGCGCCGCCGGGGGAGTACAGCCGCATCCCGGTCTACCAGCAGCCCGCGCTCCACGGCGGCCTGATCGGCCAGCGGATGGTGGAGGACCGGGTGATCGCGTTCCTGGCGGGCGAGCGGGTGGACCAGCCCCGCCGGGAGTACGGCCTGCTCCAGCGGCTGGGCGCCGCCTGGCAGGCGCCGCCGTTGGCGCTGTCGCTCAACCCGGTGTGGTCGGCGAACCGGGAGGGGGACCCGGCGAGGACCGGCCGGGTCTGCGAGGCACGCTGAGCCGATCCGGCCCGGCTGGCGCCGGGAGCCGGGCCAGGGCCGCGCGTCGGTACCGGAGCAGCAGCCGGACGGCCGCCCCGTACACGGCGACCGCCAGGACGGCCTGGATCGGCGCGTACGGGAGGAGCAGCAGGTTGATGCCGATCGCCACCGTGGCGCAGCACAGGGCGAGCGGAACGGTCCCGCGTCGACCGGTCAGCACCAGTAGGCCGGCGAGCGTCACCGCGGCGCTGACCGCGACGTGCAGCCACGCCCAGCCGGTGATGTCGACCTGGTACACGCCCTGACCGGTCTCGACCGTGAACTGGTTGCGCGCCGTGTACGCCCAGGCCGACAGCACGTCCACCAGGCCGGCGCCGGCCAGTAGGCCGCTGGCCAGCAGGGGACGGCCGGCTCCGGCCGCGCCGCTGTCGCCCGCCCCCGTGAACCGCATCGTCCCAGGCTATGGGCCCGAAGGGGCGGGTGCGGCGGGTTCGGCGACCGCCCGCACCGGCGCACGCCGGGCGAACAACATGACCTCGCGGACCACCTGGTCCGGTGCCCGCACCGCGACCGGCGATCGCCAACCCGGCCCCGCCGATCCCGGCCAGCGCCGCCCACCTTCGGCCGGTGGTGGCGACGAGCAGACCGGCGAGGACGGCCGCCGCGGAGACCGCCATGTGGAACCAGGCCCAGCCGGTCATGTCGACCTGATAGACCCCGTCGCCTGTCACCAGCCATGAACCCCGTCCACCCCTCGTGTTGGCCCAGGAGGCGAGCAGGTCGGTCAGGCCGGCGCCACGAGCAGGCCGGCGGCGAGCAACGGCCGGCTCGGCCCGGCGGATTCGAGGGCTGCCGTGCCGGCCCCGTCGCCGGTCGCCTGCCGAGACCCCATCGCCTGAGACTAGGGCGGTTATCGACCGGGTGAGGTTCGATCCGGCGACCCGCCGGGGCCGCTCGCCGTCTGGGCTCAGTCGCGGGCGTACCGCAGCATCAACGCACCGTCGGCCGCGCTCAGCACATGCCGTAGCGGCAGCTTCCGAGGTGCGCTGGCGCCCCCGGCGGTGATCCGGCCCGGGCCGGGGCCGGCCAGCAGCGGTGCGACGGTGAGGCAGACCTCGTCGACCAGGTCCGCCGCGGTCAGCGCGCCGAACAGGTGCGGGCCGCCCTCGCAGAGCAGCTGGCCGAGCCCGCGCCGGCGCAGCTCGGCGAGGCCGGCACGGAGGTCCACCCGGTCGGCGCCGCAGCGGACCAGGTCGGCGACCTCGGTCAGGCCCGGCGGGGCGCTGGCGGCGGCGTGGGTCAGCACGACCGGCCGGACCGGCGCGTCCGCGAAGGCCGCCTGCGCCGGGTCGAGGTCCAGCGAGCCGGAGACCACCACCAGCGTCGGATACTCGGCCAGCCCGTGCTCGCGCCGCCAGGCCCGACGGCGTTCGTCCAGCCGTACCGCCCGGTAGCCCTCGTGCCGCAGCGTGCCCGCGGCCACCACCAGCGCGTCACAGACCATCCGCAGCAGCCCGAAGACCCGCTTGTCCGGCTCCCCGGACAGCCCCGCGGAATAACCCTCGAGGCTGACCGCGCCGTCGACGCTCGACACGAAGTTGACCCGCAGGTGGGGGCGGTCCGCGCGGCCGTACAGGGCGGCCAGTTCCGCGTCGTCCAGGGGCGCCGTCGAGGGCGTGGGCCAGAGCCGGGAAATCGGGATGTCGACCGTCATTCGCCGGCCGGACCGGTGACCGGAGGGGTGGGTCGGGGGGTACGGTGCTGACAGTCGCACCAGTTCCGGCCCGGGCAGTCGTCGTGCCGCCTGGCCCGGCACGCTCGGCAGATCATGCTGGCAGCCTATGCCGAGGGAGGACGGACAGCATGCCGCGCCAGATCTTCCAGCTGAAGCTTTCCCTCGCCGGGGTCCGTCCGCCGGTCTGGCGGCGGGTGCTGGTCCCCGGTGGATACACCCTCGACCGGTTGCACCGGGTGGTGCAGCACGGGATGGGCTGGCGGGACTGCCACCTGCACTCGTTCGAGATCGACGGGGTGCAGTACGGCGAGCCCGACCCCGACGGCGAGCTGAACCTGCGCGACGAGCTGGACGTCCGGCTGGACGCGGTGGTCGGCAAGGGCAGCCGGTTCCACTACACGTACGACTTCGGCGACTGGTGGGAGCACGACATCCTCGTCGAGGATGCGTTCACCGCCGACCCCGACGAGCGGTACCCGTCCTGCGTGGACGCGAGCGGGCCTGCCCGCCGGAGGACGTCGGCGGACCCGTCGGCTACCAGGTGCTGCTGGCCGCGCTGGCCGACCCGGCGCACCCCGAGCACGCCTCGATGCGGGACTGGTTCGGCGACTCCTTCGATCCGGCCGCCTTCGACGCCGGGCGGGCCGCCACCCTGCTGCGCCGGCTCTGCTGACCCTGGTGCGACCGGTGCCGGTCGGCTCGGCATAGACACCCGGTCGCCGTGCCGGTCCCGACCGCCCTCCCGGCCGCGTCCCGGCCCATCAGCGAAATGGCGCGGTATCGATCTGGGAACGCTCCCCCATCGCCATGTGGGTACGCCGAGGTGATCCGACGCAACGGTCTGGTCGCACAATAGGCGAAGGTCAGCCAGTAACGGGCGGCTCCGGTGCCCCACCCCCACGGGCGGCACCGGGTCCGCCCGCCGTCGGAGGAGCACACGATGACAACGCAGCGCACCCGGTCGCTCGGGCGCCCGACCCTCGACGCGGTCGCCGCTCGCGCCGGCGTCGGGCGCGGCACGGTCTCCCGCGTGGTCAACGGCTCGCCCCAGGTCAGCCCGGAGGCCCGGGCCGCGGTGCAGCAGGCCATCGCCGAGCTCGGGTACGTGCCGAACCGCGCCGCCCGCGCACTGGTCACCCAGCGGACCGACTCGGTGGCGCTGGTGGTCTCCGAGTCCGGTGAGCGGGTCTTCACCGAGCCGTTCTTCGCCGGCATCGTCCGCGGGGTCAGCTCCGGGCTGCTGGAGACGCCGCTGCAGCTCTGGCTCGCCATGGTCCAGTCCCCGATCGAACGGGAGCGGGTCGAGCACCACCTGACCAACCAGCACGTCGACGGCGTCCTGCTGCTGTCCCTGCACGACTCCGATCCGCTGCCCACCCTGCTCGAGGAGCGGGGCCTGCCCATCGTCCTCGGCGGCCGACCGGCCCGGATGCTGCAACCCGGCGCGCAGCCGGCGTACTTCGTCGACGTGGACAACATCGGCGGCGCCCGGCAGGCGGTGGAGTACCTCTCCGGCCGCGGGCGCCGGCGGATCGCCACCATCGCCGGCCCGCAGGACATGGGCGCCGGCCTGGCCCGGCTGGTCGGCTACCGGGAGGCGATCCAGGCCACCGGCTCCGGCGTCAACCCGGACCTCATCGCGTACGGCGACTTCAGCGAGGGCAGCGGGGCCGCCGGCATGCGCCGGCTGCTGGAGGTCTGCCCGGATCTCGACGCGGTCTTCGTCGCCTCGGACCTGATGGCGTTCGGCGCGCTGCGGACGCTGCGGGAGACCGGCCGTCGGGTGCCCGAGGACGTCGCCGTGGTCGGCTTCGACGACGCGCCGATCGCCCGGCAGTCGGACCCGCCGCTGACCACGGTCCTCCAGCCGATCCAGGAGATGGGCCGGCAGATGGCCCGGCTGCTGGTCTCCCGGATCCGCGGCGACGAGCTGCCCGCCCCCTACGTCCTGCTGGACACCCAGCTCGTCGAGCGCGCCTCCGCCTGACCGAGCACGATCCTGCCGGCGGCGGCGGACGGCGGGGCGGGCGGGTCAGGCGG
Organism: Micromonospora sp. ATA32; assembly: GCA_016802835.1. Taxonomy (GTDB): domain Bacteria; phylum Actinomycetota; class Actinomycetes; order Mycobacteriales; family Micromonosporaceae; genus Micromonospora. The sequence continues at coordinate 9,346 of JAEVHO010000128.1, forward strand.
GAGCGGTGGCCCAGCGGCGCAGCTCGCGCTTGGCCAGCGACGACCGGTGCACCTCGTCGGGGCCGTCGGCCAGCCGGAGGGTACGCGCCTGGGCCCAGAGCCCGGCCAGTGGCGTGTCCTGGCTGACGCCGGCGCCGCCGTACCCCTGGATGGCCTTGTCGATCACCCACTCGGCCATCGCCGGTGTGGCGATCTTGATGGCCTGGATCTCGGTGTGCGCGCCCTTGTTGCCGACGGTGTCCATCAGCCAGGCCGTCTTGAGCACCAGCAGCCGGGCCTGCTCGATGCGGACCCGGGACTCGGCGATCCACTCCCGCACCACACCCTGCTCCGCGAGGGGCCGGCCGAACGCGATCCGTTCGTTGGCCCGCTTGCAGAGCAGCTCCAGGGCCCGCTCGGCCATCCCGACCAGCCGCATGCAGTGGTGGATCCGGCCCGGGCCGAGCCGTGCCTGGGCGATGGCGAAGCCGGTGCCCTCCGCGCCGATCAGGTTCTCCGCCGGTACGCGTACGTCGGTGAAGTCGATCTCGGCGTGCCCGCCGTGCGGGGCGTCGCTGTAGCCGAAGACCGTCATCCCGCGCCGGACGGTGACCCCGGGGGTGTTCCGGGGGACCAGCACCATGCTCTGCTGCCGGTGCCGGTCGGCGCCCGGGTCGGTCTTGCCCATCACGATGAAGATCTCGCAGCGCGGGTCCATCGCACCGGACGACCACCACTTGCGGCCGTTGACCACGTACTCGTCGCCGTCCCGGGTGATCCGGGTGGCGATGTTGGTGGCGTCGGAGGAGGCGACCTCCGGCTCGGTCATGCAGAACGCCGAACGGATCTCGCCCTCGAGCAGCGGGCGCAGCCAGCGCTCCCGCTGCGCCTCGGAGCCGAATTCGGCCAGCAGCTCCATGTTGCCGGTGTCCGGCGCGGCGCAGTTGACCGCCTCCGGCGCCAGGTGCGGGCTGCGCCCGGTCAGCTCGGCGAGCGGAGCGTACTGGAGGTTGGTCAGCCCGGCGCCGTAGCGCGGGTCGGGGAGGAAGAGGTTCCACAGGCCCCGCTTGCGGGCCTCGGACTTCAGCTCCTCCAGCACCGGGGAACGCGACCACGGGTCGCCGGCGGCGGCCACCTGCTCGGCGTGCACCGCCTCGGCCGGGTAGACCTGTTCGGTGAGGAACGCGCCCAACTGCTCGCGCAGCTCGTGCGTCCGCGCGTCGAACTCGAAGTCCATCAGTTCTTCTCCCTTACGGCGGTCAGCCCGTGCGCGACCAGCGGCGCCACCATCTCGCCGATCCGGTCGAAGCCCTCGCCGAGCGTCTGCCCGAGCGTGTGCCGGTAGTGGATCCCCTCGCAGATCACCGCGAGCTTGAAGCAGCCGAGCGCGACGTGCCAGTGCAGCGGCCCGACGTCGACGTCGCTGCGGCCGGCGTACCGCTCGATCAGCTCGGCGCCGGTGGGGAAGCCGGCCCGCGACCCCAGCCCGTCGGCGACCGGGTTGTCGGCGGCGAGGTCGCTGTCGCCGAGCACGTCCCAGTAGGTCAGCAGCAGGCCGAGGTCGGCCAGCGGGTCGCCGAGGGTGGCCATCTCCCAGTCCAGCACGGCCCGGACCGAGACCGGGTCGACCCAGGCCATCAGGTTGTCGAGCCGGTAGTCACCGTGCACGATCCGGCCGGCGTTGGCACCCTCGGGCACGGTGTCGGCGAGCAGGTCGCGCAGCTCGTCGATGCCGGGCAGCGGGCGGCTGCGAGAGCGGTCGAGCTGACCGGCCCAGCGGCGTACCTGCCGGCCGAGGAAGCCCTCGGGACGGCCGAAGTCGGCGAGCCCGACCGACGCCGGCTCGACGGTGTGCAGCGCGGCGAGGGTGTCCATCATCGCCATCGCCAGCTGCCGCCGCTGGTCGGCGGCGAGCGGGTCGGTCTGCGACCGGCTCCGGAAGACCTGACCCCGGACCCGCTCCATCAGGTAGAACGGTGCGCCGATCACGTCGGGGTCGGCGCAGAACAGCAGCGCCTCGGGGACCGGCACGGCGGTGGGCGCCAGCGCGGAGATCACCCGGAACTCGCGGGCCATGTCATGCGCGGTAGCCAGCACGTGCCCGAGCGGCGGCCGGCGCAGCACCACCTGGCGCTCGCCGGCCCGCAGCAGGTATGTCAGGTTGGACTTGCCGCCGGCGATCAGCCGGGCCGACAGCGGGGCGGTCGCCAGCTCGGGCCGGTGGGTGGCCAGGTGCGCGGCGAGCCGGTCCAGCTCGAGCCCCGCCGGGGAGCCCTCCGGCCGGAGCGCTTCGACGGCCGGATCGGTCATCCGAATAGTTGATGGCACCTCGGCCATGTTGTCAAGGTCGAGTTTTCCCGCCGGGACATGCCACTGCAACAGGGACGAAATGGGCAACCGGCAGGCTGGGCACCAGCCTGCCGGCCGCCACGTGCCGGCCCGCCGAGCGGAGGGACAGACATGTTGCTGAGAGTTCGGGTGACCCTGCCGGACCGACCTGGCACGCTCGGCCAGGTGGCTCGCACGCTCGGCGTCTGCGGCGCCGACATCGTGCAGGTGGTGGTCCTGGAGCGGCTCGGCGGGCGGGCGGTGGACGACTTCACCGTGGTCTGGCCGGGCGCGTCCCGGGTCGAGCGGCTGCTGGCCGGCCTGGCGGCCATCCCCGGGGTCCGGGTGGACGGGGTGTGGCGGGCGATCGGCGCGCCCACCACCACCGGTCAGGACGCCGAGCTGCTGGCCCAGGTCGCGGCGAACCCGACCGACGGGGTGGCCACCCTGGTCGACGCGGTGCCCGGGCTGCTGGCCGCGGACTGGGCGGTGGCCGCGGTGGTGCCGGTGGACTGGGCGTCGCGTACCGGCAGCGGTTTCGGCAGCGGTGGGGGTGGCGGTGGCGAGGCGACGATCGGGCACGCCAGCTGGCGGGCGCCGTCCCGCCCCGGTTGCCGGAGGTGACGCCGCTGCGGGCCCGGTCGATGACCGGCGCCGACGGCAGTCACTACGCCGTCGCGCCGTTCGGTCGGGCCGGGCTGGTGCTGGTGGTGGCGCGGGAGCACACCGATCCGCTCACCGCCGCAGCGTTCCATTCGACCGAGGTCGACCGGCTGGCCCAGCTGGTCCGGGCCAGCGCGGTGATCCTCGGCGACCGGCTCGACCTGGTGGGGGCGCCGCCGGTGGTGGCCGGCGCTTGAGCCGGCCCGGGTCCCGGTTCGGACCCCTCGGGACAGGGCCGGGTCCCGGTGCGGGACCCGTCGGCCGGAGTGCGGTGGGGACCTGGTCCTGGCGGCCAGGTCCCCACTGGTTCCCGAGCCGTCACGGCCGGGCAACGGCCCGGCAACAGCCGCCCGGCAGGGTGGTAGCCGGGGAAGGGAGGCAACCATGGCGCTGTGGCGGATTCGGGCCACCGTGGACGACCGGCCGGGGTACCTGTCGGTGCTCACCGCGAGTCTGGCCCTGCGGGGGGTCAACATCCTCACCGTGCAGGTGCACACCACCGAGGTGGGTGCCGTCGACGACTTCCTGGTCGACGCGCCGGACACCATCGACGAGGCCGCCCTGCTGGCCGCGGTCGAGCGGGGACGGGGTCGGGACTGCTGGGTGGCGCGCAGCGAGGCGCGCGGCCTGGCCGACCAGCCCACCCGGGTGC
>JAEVHO010000129.1 GCA_016802835.1 Micromonospora sp. ATA32
GCCCGATCCGCAGCCGCCCGGGCGCGGCCCGCCGGGCGCGGCCAGGTAGCCGCCGGCCGGCGAGGGCGGTGGCCAGGTACGGCTCGCCGGGCACCGGCACCGCCATGACGTCGAGCAACGCGGCGACGTCGGTGACCGTCCGCCCGATCGGACCGTTGATCGGCAGGCCGAACGCCCCGAAGCCGAGCGGCCCACCGGAGACCAGCCCTCGGCTGGGCTTGTAGCCGACCAGGCCGCAGAGCGACGCCGGGATGCGCAGCGAGCCGCCGCCGTCGGAGCCCTGGGCGACCGGCACCAGCCCGGCCGCCACCGCGGCCGCCGCGCCACCACTGGACCCACCCGCCGTGTACGCCAGCTGCCACGGATTGCGGGCCGGCGGTGCGACCAGCCCCTCCGAGTAGAGCGAACAGCCCAGCTCGGAGGTGGTGGTCTTGCCGAGGCTGACCAGTCCGGCGGCCCGGATGAACCGGACCACGCGGCGTCGACCGTGGGCACGAAGTCCGCGAAGGCAGCCGACCCGAAGGTGGTGCGTACCCCGGCGGTGAGGGTGAGGTCCTTGATCGCGGTCGGTACGCCGTGCAGCGGGCCGCGCTCCCCGGCCGGCACATCGTCCGCCGCCCGGGCGCCTCCCGGGCCAGCTCCGGGGTGACCGTGACGAACGCTCCGACGGCGTCGGCGAGCGCGTCGACCCGGCGGAGGTGGTGCGCGACCAGGTCGGCGCTGGACAGCTCGCCGCGCGCGATCGCGGCGGCCTGCTCCAGCGCGGTCAGGTCGTGCGGCTCGGCCATCCCGTCATCCTGCCCGCTCGCGACGGTGATCGGCGCTCCGACACGGCCGGGTCGGACCGGCCGAGGAAGCGCAGGGCGTTTGCCGACAGCAGCTTGGTGCGCTGCTCGGCGGTGAGGAAGTCGGCCCGGCGGACGACCTGGCCGACGGGCCGCTCGCCGAGCGGGTACGGGTAGTCGCTGCCGACCAGCACCCGGTCCTCCCCCATCGTGTCGACCAGCAGCCGCAGGGCGGGCGGCTCGAAGACGACGGAGTCGACGCAGAACCGGTCGACGTACGCGCTCGGCGGGGCGGTGGACGCACCGCGTACCAGGTCGCCGCGGCGGTGCCAGGCGTTGTCGGCGCGCCCCAGCCAGAACGGGAAGCTGCCGCCGCCGTGCGCGAAGCAGATCCGCAGCGACTCCGGCACCCGGTCGAAGACGCCGCCGAGGATCAGCGCCAGCACCGACAGATGGGTCTCGGCCGGCATCCCGGTCAGCCAGCGGGCCATCCACCGGTCCAGCCGGGGGCCGCCCGGCATGTCCCACGGGTGCACGAAGACCGGCGCGCCCACCTCGGCGCAGTGCTGGAGGAAGGTGACCACCCCGGCGTCGTCCAGGTCCCGGTCGCCGACGTGGTTGCCGATCTCCACCCCGACGTGCCCGGCGGCCAGGCAGCGGTCCAACTCGGCGCAGGCCGCGTCGGGATCCTGCAGCGGAACCTGGCAGAACGGCACCAGCCGGTCCCCGCCGGCCGCGGTGACCTCCAGGGCGAGGTCGTTGAAGATCCGGGCCACCTTCACCGCCTGGTCGGCGGGGCGGTCGTAGCTGAAGAAGACCGGGGTCGGCGAGACCACCTGCACGTCCACCCCGTCGGCGGCCATGTCGGCCAGCCGGGTCGGTGCGTCCCAGCACTCCGCACCGACCGGGCGGAACTCGGTCTCCCCGACCATGATCATCGCGGCCCGCTCCGAGTCGACCCGCAGCCAGGGCCAGCCGGACCCGCCGCACGCCGCGGCCAGGTCCGGCCACCCCCTGGGTACGACGTGCGTGTGCACGTCGACCACCGGGGACCGGGACGGAGCCGGCCGGTCCGTTGCGGTCATCAGCCCTTGCCCGGGTGCAGCGCGCCGCAGTTGTCGCAGGTGCGCGCCGCCTCGTCGGCGTAGAACGCCTGGAAGACCGGGGGCAGGTCGGCGGCGATGTCCCGGACCTGCAGCTCGACCTCGTGCACCTTGTTGCCGCACTCGGGGCAGTACCACTGGAACTTCTCCAGCCTGCCCTCCTCGCGGACCCGCTCGACGACCATGCCGATCGAGCCGGCCTCCGGCCGTTGCGGTGAGTGCGGGGTGTTGCGCGGCAGCATCCACATCTGACCCTCGTGCACGTGCACCGTACGCGGCCCGTCCGGCGTCATCAGGTTGATGTGCATGTTGCCCTTGACCTGGTAGAAGAACTCCTCGTACGGGTCGACGTGGAAGTCGGTGCGCTGGTTGGGCCCGCCGACCACCATCACGATGAAGTCGTCGCCCCCGGGGAACATCTCCTTGTTGCCGACCGGCGGCTTGAGCAGGTGCTGGTTGTCGGCGATCCAGCCGGGAAAGCTGAACGGCTCGGAAATCTCGCTCACGACTGACCTCCTGGGGGAAGAACGGCCACAGCTTGAATCTCGATCAGCAGATGCGGATGCGGCAACTGGTGCACCGCCACCGTCGTGCGGGTGGGGCCGGAGGCGTCGAAGAACTCCGCCCACACCTCGTTGTAACCACCGAAGTCGTTCATCGACACGAGATAGCTGGTCACCTGCACGAGGTCGGAGAGCTCAGCGCCGACCGACCGCAGAAGATCACGGATGTTCTCGATCACCGCCCGGGTCTGCGCCCGGATGTCCAAGGACACGGTCCCGAACTCGTCCGCCGTGGCGCCCGCGAAGGTGTTGTCCGGCCGCCGCGACGACGTACCCGATACGAAGACAAGGCCGCCGGCGACCTTGACGTGCGGGAAGGCCCCCCGCGGCACGGCCTTCCCCGCCACCACGCGGGACCCGCCGCCGCTCACGAGGACGCCCGGATGGACGCGGTACCGAGCTTCTCGACCACGGCCCGGACATGGGCGCCGGGACGCAGCGGGACTGCGGCGGTGGCGCGCCGGCGAGGAACACCCAGCCCTCCCGGAGCCGCACCCCGTGCCGCCCCGCCAGCCGGATCCCCTCGTCCAGCGCCCGGCGCGGGTCGCCCAGGATGGCCGCCGTCGAGCCGACCTGCGCGACCCGCCCGTCGATCTCCAGCAGCACGCCGAGGTTCTCCAGCCCGTCCGGCACCGGCGACCAGGGCCCGATCACGAACGCGGCGGCCGAGGTGTTGTCGGCGACCACGTCCGGCAGGGAGAAGGTGAAGTTGGCGTACCGGGAGTCGATCAGCTCGATGGCCGGCGCGACCGCGCGGACCGCGTCGGTGAAGTCGCCCACCGGCTCCCCCTGCTCGGGCAGCCGGTCCAGCAGGAACGCCACCTCCGGCTCGACCCGGGGATGGATGTACGCGGCCGGGTCGACGCTCCCGCCGTCGGCGACCCGCATCCCGTCGGTGAGCCGACCCCAGATCACCTCGTCCACGCCGACCTGGGCCATCTTCGCCTTGCTGGTCAGCCCCATCTTGAGCCCGACCAGCCGCTCGCCCCGGTCCAGCCGGCGCTGCAGCAGCGCGGTCTGCACCCCGTACGCGGCGTCGACGTCCAGGCCGGTCTCGGCGGCGAGCTGCGGGATCGCGGTGGCGGTGTCCGCCGCCACGCCCAGCCGCTCGGCGATTCCCGCGGTGTCCGGGCCGCTCACGCTGCCTCCTCCTCGCGGCTGCCGGCAAGGTCCAGCGCCACGTCCACGATCATGTCCTCCTGGCCGCCGACCATCCGCCGCCGGCCCAGCTCGACCAGGATCGAGCGGACGTCCACGCCGTACTTCGCCGAGGCGCGTTCGGCGTGCCGCAGGAAGCTGGAGTAGACACCGGCGTACCCGAGGGAGAGCGTCTCCCGGTCCACCTGGACCGGCCGGTCCTGCAGCGGCCGGACGATGTCGTCGGCCGCGTCCATCAGCGCGAACACGTCGCAGCCGTGCTTCCAGCCGTGCAGCTCGGCGACCGCGACGAAGACCTCCAGCGGCGCGTTGCCGGCCCCGGCGCCCATCCCGGCCAGCGAGGCGTCCACCCGGACCGTCCGGCCGGGTGCGGCGTCCGGGCCGACCGGCCCGGGGCCGAGGATCCGGCCGTGCTCGACGGCAAGCACGCTGTTGGCCACCCCGAGCGACAGGTTGTGGTGGGCGTGGATGCCGATCTGGGTCTCCGGCGCCAACACCTGCCGGTACGCGTCGACCCGCTGCGCCACGTCGGACATCAGCAGCCGGCCGCCGGAGTCGGTGACGTAGACGCAGTGCGCGCCGTACGACTCCATCAGCCTGGCCTGCCCGGCCAGCCCGGCCGCGTCGTTCATGTGCGACATCATCAGGAATCCCGAGACGTCCATGCCGTTCTCCCGCGCCCAGGAGATGTGCTGGGCGGAGATGTCCGCCTCGGTGCAGTGGGTGGCGACCCGGACGCTGGTCACCCCGAGGTCCTTCGCCGCCTTCAGGTCGGCGATGGTGCCGATGCCTGGCAGCAGCAGGGTGGTCAGCTTCGCGGTGGTCAGCACCTCGGCGGCGGCCCAGATCCACTCGGCGTCGCTGGCCGCGCCGTGGCCGTAGTTGACGCTGGAGCCGGCCAGGCCGTCGCCGTGCGCGACCTCGATCGCGGCCACCCCGGCCGCATCCAACGCGGCGGCGATGGTGCGGACCTGGCCGACGGTGTAGCGGTGGGCGATGGCGTGCATGCCGTCGCGCAGGGTCACGTCCTGGATGTAGAGATCGGTCACGCCGGCACCCCCTTCGTGCGCAAGGCGACCAGCCGCTCTGCGGTGCGCAGCGCGGCCGAGGTCATGATGTCCAGGTTCCCCGCGTACGCCGGCAGGTAGTGCCCGGCGCCGGAGACCTCCAGGAAGACCGAGACCTGCAACCCGGCGAGATGCCGGCCGAGCGACGGCACGTGGGTGTCCACCCGGTCGAACTGCACGTCCTGCTTGAGCCGGTAGCCGGGGACGTACTCCTGCACGGTCGCCACCATGTCGGCCACCGACGCGGCGATGGCAGCCCGGTCGGCGTCGGCGTCCGGGCAGAGGCAGTAGACGGTGTCCCGCATCAGCAGCGGCGGGTCGGCCGGGTTGAGCACGATGATCGCCTTGCCCCGCTCGGCGCCGCCGACCACCTCGATCGCCCGGGCGGTGGTCTCGGTGAACTCGTCGATGTTGGCCCGGGTGCCCGGTCCGGCCGACTTCGAGGCGATCGAGGCGACGATCTCCCCGTACGCGACCGGGGTGACCCGGCCGACCGCGGCAACGATCGGCACCGTCGCCTGCCCGCCGCAGGTCACCATGTTCACGTTGGTCTCGCGCAGGTGCTCGTCCAGGTTGACCGGGGGCACCACGTACGGGCCGATCGCGGCCGGGGTCAGGTCGACCACCGTCCGCCCGTGCGCGCGCAGCACCGCGTCGTTGTGCCGGTGGGCGCCGGCGGAGGTGGCGTCGAAGAGCAGCTCGACGTCGGCGAACTCGGGCATGGCGACCAGCCCGTCCACGCCGTCGGCGGTGGTCGCGACGCCGAGCCGCCGCGCCCGGGCCAGGCCGTCCGAGTCGGGGTCGATGCCGGCCATGGCCACCATCCGCAGGCTGCCACTGAGCCGCAGCACCTTGATCATCAGGTCGGTGCCGATGTTGCCGGAACCGATGACCGCCACGCCGGTCGTCACTGGCCACCATCCTTGGAGAAGCAGGCCCGCACCGAGCCGAGGCCGGAGATCCGGGCCTCGTACGCCGCGCCCGGGGTCACCGGCACCATCGGCCCGAGGGCGCCGGAGAGCACCACGTCACCGGCGCGCAGCGGATCATTGGCGCGGGCCATCGTGGCGGCCAGCCACTGCAGCGCGTGCAGCGGATTGCCGAGGCAGGCCGCGCCCGCGCCGACCGAGACCGGCTCCCCCGCGTGCTCCAGCACCATCCCGCACAGCCGCAGGTCCACGTCGGCGAGCCGGCGCGGCGTGGTGCCGAGCACGAAGAGCCCGCTGGAGGCGTTGTCGGCGACGGTGTCCACGATGGAGATGTCCCAGCCGGCGATCCGGGAGTCGACGATCTCGATGGCCGGCAGCACGTGGTCGACGGCCCGGAGCAGGTCGACGGTGGTGACCCGCTCGTCGGGCAGGTCCGCGCCGAGCACGAAGGCGATCTCCGCCTCCACCCGCGGCTGGAGCAGCCGGTCGATCGCCACCTCGACGCCGTCGGGGACGGCCATGTCGTCGAAGAGCACGCCGAAGTCCGGCGCGTAGACGCCGAAGCTCTCCTGCACCGCCCGCGAGGTCAGCCCGATCTTCGCGCCCACCCGCCGGTGGCCCTTGTCGAGCCGCTGCCGGGTGTGCACCTGCTGCACCTGGTAGGCCGACTCGACGTCCCCCTCGGGCAGCAGCCGACCGCGCAGCGGCGGGCAGGGCTTCTCCTCGTGACGGGCGACGGTCAACTCCCGGGCCGCGGCTTCGATGTCGATCATGAGAGGTCCACGCAGACGTTGGTGAGTTCGGAGTAGAAGTCGAGCGAGTGCACGCCACCCTCGCGCCCGATGCCGGACGCCTTCACCCCGCCGAACGGGGTGCGCAGGTCGCGCAGGAACCAGGTGTTGACCCAGACGATGCCGGCGTCCAGCCGGACCCCGGCCCGGTGCGCCCGGCCGACGTCCCGGGTCCAGACCGTCGCCGCCAGGCCGTACTCGGTGCCGTTGGCCAGCGCGTACGCCTCGTCCTCGTCGTCGAAGGGCGCGACGTGCACCACCGGGCCGAAGATCTCCTCCCGGTTGGTCCGGGCGTCCGGGCCGAGCCCGGCGAGCACGGTCGGCTGGACGTACGATCCGCCGTCGCGGGCATCGCCGAAGCGCGGCACCCCGCCGCCGGCGCGCACCTCGGCGCCCTCCGTGCGGGCCAGGTCGTAGTGGCCGAGCACCTTGGCCCGATGGCCGGCCGAGATCAGCGGCATGTTCGCCGTCGCCTCGTCGGCCGGCCACCCGTACGCCAGCTCGTCGGCCCGCTTGGCCAGCCGGGCGGTGAACTCCTCGAAGACCGGCCGCTGCACGTAGATCCGCTCGGTGCAGAGGCACACCTGGCCGCCGTTGGTGAAGCTCGACCGCACCGAACCGGCCACCGCCGCGTCCAGGTCGGCGTCGGCGAAGACCAGGCCGGCGTTCTTGCCGCCCAGCTCGAACGAGACCGCCTTCACGCCGTCCGCCGCCGCCCGCATGATCGCGCTGCCGGTCGCCGACTCGCCGGTGAAGGTGATCGCGTCCACCCCCGGGTGGCGGGTGAGGAACTCGCCGGCCGAGCCCGGCCCGAAGCCGTGCACCAGGTTGAAGACCCCGTCGGGCACGCCGGCGGCGGCCATCACCTCGGCGAGCAGGGTCGCCGAGGCGGGGGTCTCCTCGCTGGGCTTGACCACCACGGCGTTGCCGCAGGCCAGCGCGGGCGCGACCTTCCAGGTGAGCAGCAGCAGCGGCAGGTTCCACGGCACCACCACGGCGACCACGCCGACCGGCTTGCGGACCGCGTAGTTGAGCGCCCGGCCGCCGGTGGGGGTGACCGTGGTGAACGACTCGGTGGGCGCGGTCGCCACGATCTCGGCGACGCCCGGAAGTTGGCGGCGCCGCGCGGGATGTCCAGGGTGCGGGCCTGCGAGATGGCCTTGCCGGTGTCGGCGACCTCGGCGGTGACCAGGTCGTCGAAGCGGCGCTCCAGCTCGTCGGCGACCCGGCGCAGCACCTCGGCCCGCTCCCGCTCACCCATCCGACCCCACGGCCCCCGCAGTGCCGCCCGGGCGGCGGCGACCGCGTCGTCCACGGTGGACTGCGAAGCCTCGGCCACCTCGAAGACCGGCTCACCGGTCACCGGGCTGCGCTTGGTGAAGCGCCGGCCGGCGTCAACGAACTCCCCGCCGACGAAGTTGCGCAACAGCCCCGGCCCGTCGGGCCCGTGCCCGGCCATCAGCCGGGGATCCCAGACGGTCATCAGCGCCTCCCTCGGCTGATCAAGGCCCCGACCGCGCCGGCCAGCAACGCCGCCGCGCCGGCGGCGACCGCGCCGAGCACCCGGTGCTGGCGGCGCACCCGGCGGCGCACCTCGGCGTACGGGGTGGTCGAGAAGGACACCAGCTCGTACCGGGAAACGTACCGGCCGGGCATCGCCCGTTCCAGAGCGTGCTCGACCTTCCGGCCGGCCTGGAACAGCGGCGAGGCGACCTTGTCCCGCATCTCCACGAAGTTGGCCAGGGCCATCTGGGCGATCGCCTCCGCGTTCTCCTGCCGCCGCTGCTGAAACAGCGGCAGCGCCGTCGACCAGTCGTCGGCGCACGCGTCCAGGCAGCGGTCGAGCTCCACCACGTCCTCGAACGCGCAGTTCGCCCCCTGGCCGTAGAACGGCACGATCGCGTGCGCCGCGTCGCCGAGCAGCCCGACCCGGCCGTTCGCCTGCCAGGGCGAGCAGCGGACCGTGCCGAGCACGCCGACCGGGTTGTGCTGGTAGTCGTCGACCAGGTTCGGCGCCAGCGGGAGCAGGTCCGGGTAGTGGGTGGCGAAGTGCCGCTCGATCGCGGCCGGACCGCCCAGCGAGGCGAAGCTCGCGGTGCCGTGGGTGGGCCAGAAGAGCGTGCAGGTGAAGGAGCGGTCCGGGTTGGGCAGCGCGATCATCATCGAGGTGCCCCGGGGCCAGATGTGCAGCGCCGCCGGGTCAAGGGCGAACTCGCCGCCCAGCGGCGGGATGGTCAGCTCCTTGTAGCCGTAGTCGAGGAAGTCCAGGCTCTCGGTCAGCGTGCCGTACCCGAGCAGTTGCCCGCGCACCGCGGAGCCGGCGCCGTCGGCGCCGAGGACGACCGAGGCGCCGGCCGCGACCTTGCCCTGCGGGGTCTCGAAGGTCATGTCGCCGCTGGTCGGGTCGAGCCCGACCAGCCGGTGGTCGAAGGCGATCCGCACCCCGGGCAGCGCGGCGGCGGCGTCGAGCAGCGCGTTGTTCAGCGCGCCCCGGCTGATCGAGTTGATCGCCCGGTCACCGGAGCCGCTGTACGACTGGAACTGCGGCTCGCCGGAGACCGGGTGGATCATCCGACCGCGCATCGGCAGGGCGTCCGCCATCACCTGGTCGTCCAGGCCGATGCGGCGCAGCGCATCGAGGCCGCGCTCGGAGAGCGCCAGGTTGATCGAGCGCCCCCGCTCGACCCGCCCGTTCCTCGGGTCCGGCCGGCGCTCGTAGAGCGCCACCGGGTAGCCGCGCCGGGCCAGAAAGCAGGTCAGCAGGCAGCCGGCCAGCCCGGCCCCGACCACCGCGATCTCGTCGCGTTCCGCGCTCATGGGTACACCTCGGACACGGTCGCGGCCAGCGCGTCCGCGACCCGCCAGCAGTCGTGGTATGTCGAGTAGAGCGGCACCGGGGCGAACCGGACGATGTCCGGCTCCCGGGCGTCGGCGATCACCCCGTGCTCGTGCCGCAGCCGCTTGGCCAGCTCGTTGGCGCTGCCCGTGCCGATCCGAACCGAGAGCTGACAGCCCCGGCGCTCCGGGTCACGCGGGGTGACCACGGTCAGCGGCCGGTCGGCGGTCACCTGGTCGAGCAGCCGCTCCAGCCACCCGGTGAGCCGCCGGCTGCGCTCGCGCAGCGCCGGCATGCCGACGGTGTCGAACAGCTCCAGCGAGGTACGCACCGGACCCATCGCGAAGATCGGCGGGTTGGAGATCTGCCAGGCCTCGACGGTGGCCGGCGGCCGGGCGACCGGGGTCATCTCGAACCGGGTCCCCGCCTCGGTGCTCCACCAGCCCTCGAAGCGGGGCAGGTCCGGGTCACCGAGATGCCGTTCGTGCACGAAGACGCCCGCGAGGGCGCCCGGCCCGGAGTTCAGGTACTTGTAGGAGCACCAGGCGGCGAAGTCGACGTCCCAGTCGTGCAGCGCCAGCGGCACGTTGCCGGCGGCGTGCGCCAGGTCCCAGCCGACAACGGCGCCGGCGGCCCGTCCGGCGGCGGTGATCGCCGGGATGTCCATCAGCTCGCCGGTGAGGTAGTTGACCCCGCCGAGCAGCACCAGCGCCACCCGGTCGCCCTCGGCGGCCAGGTAGCCGGTCACGTCCTCGGTGCGCAGGGTGTCCTCCCCGGCGCGGGGCTTCAGCCGGACCACGGTGGCGTCCGGGTCGAGGCCGTGGAAGCGGGCCTGGCTGCGCACCGCGTAGCTGTCCGACGGGAAGGCGCTGTCCTCGATGACGATCCGGGTCCGCTCACCGGCCGGGCGGTAGAAGGAGACCATCAACAGGTGCAGGTTGACCGTGAGGGAGTTCATCACCACGGTCTCCGCCGGCAGGGCGCCGACCAGTCGCGCGGCCGGCGCGGTCAACAGCTCGTGGTACGGCAGCCACGGCCGCTCCGCCTCCAGGTGCCCCTCCACGCCGAGCCGGCTCCAGGCGTCCAGGTCGGCGAGGAGCTCGGTACGGGTGGCCCGGGGCTGCAGGCCGAGCGAGTTGCCGGCAAGGTAGGCGGCCTCGGGATAGCGACCGCCCTCGGCCGGGGGGACGTGGAACAGGTGGCGGTGTCCGGGGTCGGCGGCGTCGAGGCGACGCGCCTCCCTCTCCTGCGTGTTCATGGGGGTGTCGTCTCGCTCTCCGGTCACATGCTGGTCCGGGCCGACCACAGCTCCGGGAAGACCACCCGGGCCATGCTGCGCTGCAGCCACGCCAGCCCGGCGGAGCCGCCGCTGCCGACCTTGGCGCCCATCGTGCGTTGCACCGCCTTCAGGTGGTGGTGCCGCCAGTCGCCGAACTGCTCGGCCACCTCGGTCAGCGCCTCGCCGAGCAGCCGCAGGTGGTTCTCCGGCCCGGCGTCGGCGTACACCGCCACCCAGGCCGCCTCGACCGCCGGGTGCGGCTCGTGCTCGTCGGCGACGTCCCGGGCCAGCAGGTCGGCGGGGAGTTCGTGCCCGTGCCGGGCCAGCAGGGCGAGCACGTCGTCCCAGACGCTGGGGGCGGCGAGGGTAGCCTGGAGGTCGGCGTACACCTCGGTCTGCCGACGGAACGGGCGGACCAGGGCCGGGTCGCGGAGCCCGAGCAGGAACTCCAGGTGCCGGTACATCGCCGACTGGAAGCCGGAACCCTCACCGAGCAGGTTGCGGAACCGGTTGAAGTCCGCCGGGGTCATCCAGCGCAGCCCCTTCCAGGCGGCGTTCAGTCCTTCCAGGTGCAGGGCGGCCCGGCGCAGCGGGGCGAGGGCCTCCCAGACCCGGTCGGCCCGCAGGCACCGCTGGACCTCGCGCAGCTCGTAGCAGGTCAGCCCGAAATAGAGCTCCATGATCTGGCTGACCATCAGGAAGGACATTTCACCGGGGTCGGTGCTGAGCGGCTGCTGCAACCGGTGCAGCGTGCTGGCGTGCACGTACGCGTCGTAGGGCACCCGTTCGGTGAACTCCAGCGTCGGTTCACCGCCGTTGCGTGCCGCCCGCACCTCGCGCTGCCGCGGGGTGGCCGGGCGCACCGCCGTGGCCACGGTGGATGCCCGCAGGTCCGTCTGCTTCACCTGTCGTCTCCCTCCATGAGCCGGGTAACGTCATGATCTCGCGGGTGTAACCGCAGATGGAATGCTGGATCGACGGCGCTCCGGGGTGATCACTTGTCATGACGAAACCTCCGGGCGGCGGCGCTTTACGCATGAAAGGCGGAGCGGTGGACGACATGGACTGGGCGCTGCTGCGCGAGCTGCAGGCCGACGCGCGGCTCTCGTTCAGCGAGCTGTCCCGGCGGGTGCACCTGTCGCCGCCGGCGGTGGCCGAGCGGGTCCGCCGGCTGGAGGAGTCGGGCGTGATCGCCGGCTACCACGCCCGGGTCGACCTGACCCGGGCCGGCCGGACCGTGGTCGCGATGATCCGGATGTCCTGCTACGGATCGCGCTGCATCCTGCACGATCCGGCGGTCGCCGGGTGGTCGGAGATCCTGGAGATCCACCGGATCACCGGGGACGCGTGCAGCATGCTCAAGGTGGCCGCCGGCTCGATCGAGGAGTTCGAGGGGGTCATCGACCGGCTCGCCCCGTACGGCCAGCCATCCAGCACGATGGTGCTTTCCACCCCGCTGGACTGGCACCCGATAACCCCGCTGCCTCCGTCCGCCGCTGACCCGGCATCCCCCGGCCGCCGGCGCTGACCCCGCCGGCGCCCGGGCCGGGTTTGCCCCCCGGCCAGCGGGAAACCAACCCGCGTTGCCCGGGGAGGATTCCGGCGGACGTCGCCGGGAGGGGGGATCATGCGGGGTCTCAGAGCGTTCAACCATGCCCTTTCGGTCACACTGGCCGTGCTGGGACTGATCGGGGCGTTCGTCCTGACGACGGTCTCGCCGCCCGCGCGGGCGATAACACCTTCGTCGAGGTCACGCCGAACAGCGCGCAGGCCGGCACCCGGGTCAGCATCCGGGCCAGTTGCGACAACGCCAACAACCGGCAGGCCGAGGTGCAATCCGACGCCTTCGGGCGGGTGATGCTCCGGCCGGACAACGGCTTCCTGACCGGCGCGGTGACCATCCCAGGGAACAAGCAGCCGGGTGACTACCCGGTCAACCTGCGGTGCGGTAACGGCAACACCGCATCCACGATGCTCACCGTGCTGAACATGTCGCAGCCGAGCAAGGGGCCGGCGACCGGGGGCGGCGGCACCGCCGGCGGCCGGGGCAGCGGCTCGCTGGTGCTCGTCGGCGGCCTCACGGCGGCAGCCGTCGCGGCGGGCTTCGGGGCGTTCCGCAGCCGTCGTCGGGCCGGGACCGGCTCCTGATCCACCACTGCCATGGCCGGCTCACGCAGGCGTAACCGGCGACCGGATCCGGGTCGGATCCGGGCCGTGGCCCGGCTGGTCGCGCGGGCGTCCGCCCGGTTCCGGCGGGTGGCCGGTGAGGCCTTCTCCGCCAGCATGACGCGGCGGACCCGGCCGCGCCCGGCAC